>NZ_VMLP01000007.1:0-112256 GCF_013276755.1 Streptococcus sp. 5004
TGTTTTGAGCAGCCTGCGGCTAGCTTCCTAGTTTGCTCTTTGATTTTCATTGAGCATTAAAATCCAGTCATGGTAATCCCCAACAGGCGGACACCTCTTTCTTTCTCGCTTAACTCTTCATAGAGTTGCAGGGCGATTTGGCTTATCTGACTAGCATCCTGTGTTTTTTGAGCCAGACTTTTTCGTTTAGTGAGAGTTGAAAAGTCTTCGTAGCGGATTTTCAGAATGACAATTTTTCCAGCTTTTTCTTGTTGACTGAGATTGAGAGCGACTCGTTCTGATAGAAGAGTCAGCTCTTTTTTGATGTCTTCCTCGGCACGGAGAATCTTCCCGTAGGTTTTCTCCTTGCCGATTGATTTACGGATGCGATTGGATTTGACTGGGGAATTGTGAATGCCACGAGCCTTTCGATACAGCTCATAGCCCAGTCTGCCAAAGCGGTCTATTAGGGTCACTTCAGGAACTTCAAGTAGGTCAGCGCCAGTAAAAACACCCATGTGATGAAGCCGTTCCACCGTCTTTTTTCCTACTCCATGAAACTTGGTTACGTCCATTTGTTTGAGAAAATCCTCAGCCTGATCAGGTAGAATTACTGTCAAACCATGTGGTTTTTGATAATCGCTCGCCATTTTAGCTAAGAACTTGTTATAAGAAACGCCCGCGGAAGCAGTTAGATGGAGTTCTTGCCAGATATCTTTTTGAATGAGGCGAGCGATTTTGACCGCTGACTTGATACCGAGTTTATTTTCTGTTACATCCAAATAGGCTTCGTCAATGCTCATGGGTTCAATCAAATCTGTATAGCGCTTAAAAATCGCTCGAATCTGGAGTCCCACAGACTTGTATTTCTCATAATTTCCTGAGATAAAAACGGCCTGGGGACAACGCTCATAGGCTTCCTTGGAACTCATGGCAGAATGGACACCAAAAGCTCGTGCCTCATAGCTACAGGTAGAAACGACTCCCCGCCCACCTGTTTGCCGAGGGTCGCTTCCGATAATGACAGGTTTTCCTCTGAGTTTAGGATTATCTCTGATTTCTACCGCAGCAAAAAAGGCATCCATGTCAATATGGATGATTTTTCTTGACAAATCATTTAACAAAGGAAAAATCAACATACCTATCCTCTTTTTACCGCTTATTCTCTTTTATTATACTCTTTTTTCTGAAAAAAGGAAAAGAGGCTTTATTTTTTTCAAAAATATAATACAGTTTGAAATAAAATGTAGACTGTTTTAGAAAAGAAAGTGTAAAAATAGGGAATTTTCACTTGTTGAAATCGGTTACTGTGTGGTATACTTGTCTCATAAATGTAACAGATGGTTGTTACTAGAAAGAAAAAAGAGGACATTAACATGGTTGTTAAAACAGTTGTTGAAGCACAAGATATTTTTGACAAAGCTTGGGAAGGCTTCAAAGGCGTAGATTGGAAAGAAAAAGCAAGTGTATCACGCTTTGTACAAGCTAACTACACACCTTACGATGGAGACGAAAGCTTCCTTGCAGGACCAACAGAACGTTCACTTCACATCAAAAAAATTGTAGAAGAAACGAAGGCTAACTACGAAGAAACTCGTTTCCCAATGGACACTCGTCCAACATCTATCGCTGACATTCCAGCAGGATTTATCGACAAAGAAAACGAAGTTATCTTCGGTATCCAAAACGATGAACTCTTCAAATTGAACTTCATGCCAAAAGGTGGTATCCGTATGGCTGAAACTACTTTGAAAGAAAATGGATACGAACCAGACCCAGCTGTTCACGAAATCTTTACTAAATACGTAACAACAGTTAACGACGGTATCTTCCGTGCCTACACTTCAAACATCCGTCGCGCTCGTCACGCTCACACTGTAACTGGTCTTCCAGATGCATACTCACGTGGACGTATCATCGGTGTTTACGCACGTCTTGCTCTTTACGGTGCAGACTACTTGATGCAAGAAAAAGTAAACGACTGGAACGCAATCGAAGAAATCGATGAAGAAACAATCCGTCTTCGTGAAGAAATCAACCTTCAATATCAAGCATTGCAACAAGTTGTTCGCTTGGGTGACCTTTATGGGGTTGATGTTCGCAAACCAGCGATGAACGTTAAAGAAGCTATCCAATGGGTTAACATCGCCTTCATGTCTGTCTGCCGTGTTATCAACGGTGCTGCTACATCCCTAGGACGTGTGCCAATCGTATTGGACATCTTTGCGGAACGTGACCTTGCTCGTGGTACATTTACGGAATCAGAAATCCAAGAATTCGTTGATGATTTCGTTATGAAACTTCGTACAGTTAAATTTGCTCGTACAAAAGCTTATGACCAATTGTACTCAGGTGACCCAACATTCATCACAACTTCTATGGCTGGTATGGGTAACGACGGTCGTCACCGTGTTACTAAGATGGACTACCGTTTCTTGAACACACTTGACAACATCGGTAACTCTCCGGAACCAAACTTGACAGTTCTTTGGACTGATAAATTGCCATACAACTTCCGTCGCTACTGTATGCACATGAGCCACAAACACTCTTCAATCCAATACGAAGGTGTAACAACAATGGCTAAAGACGGATATGGTGAAATGAGTTGTATCTCATGCTGTGTGTCTCCACTTGACCCAGAAAATGAAGAACAACGCCACAACATCCAGTACTTCGGTGCGCGTGTAAACGTATTGAAAGCCCTTCTTACTGGTTTGAACGGTGGTTACGACGATGTTCACAAAGACTACAAAGTATTTGACATCGAACCAATCCGTGACGAAGTTCTTGAATTTGAATCAGTTAAAGCTAACTTTGAAAAATCTCTTGACTGGTTGACTGACACTTACGTAGATGCTTTGAATATCATCCACTACATGACTGATAAGTACAACTACGAAGCTGTTCAAATGGCCTTCTTGCCAACTAAACAACGCGCTAACATGGGATTCGGTATCTGTGGATTTGCCAACACTGTTGACACATTGTCAGCTATCAAATACGCTACAGTTAAACCAATCCGTGATGAAAATGGCTATATCTACGATTACGAAACAATCGGTGAATACCCACGTTGGGGTGAAGATGACCCACGTTCAAACGAATTGGCAGAATGGTTGATCGAAGCTTACACAACTCGTCTACGTAGCCACAAACTTTACAAAGACGCTGAAGCTACAGTATCACTTTTGACAATCACATCTAACGTTGCTTACTCTAAACAAACTGGTAACTCACCAGTCCACAAAGGTGTATACCTCAACGAAGATGGTTCTGTGAACTTGTCTAAACTTGAATTCTTCTCACCAGGTGCTAACCCATCTAACAAAGCTAAAGGTGGCTGGTTGCAAAACTTGAACTCACTTTCTAGCCTTGACTTTAGTTATGCAGCTGATGGTATCTCATTGACTACTCAAGTTTCACCTCGCGCTCTTGGTAAGACTCGTGACGAACAAGTTGATAACTTGGTAACAATCCTTGATGGTTACTTCGAAAACGGTGGACAACACGTTAACTTGAACGTTATGGACTTGAACGATGTTTACGAAAAGATTATGTCTGGTGAAGATGTTATCGTACGTATCTCTGGATACTGTGTAAACACTAAATACCTCACTCCAGAACAAAAAACTGAATTGACACAACGTGTCTTCCACGAAGTTCTTTCAATGGATGATGCCTTGGATGCGTTGAGCTAATCAAGTTCTTGAATAATGAAATACGGAACCCTCGGTCAGTCGACTGAGGGTTTTGTGTTTGGGATAGTGTGAGCAATTCCTTCGGCGCAATATGCAATGTTTTTGGAAAGGAATAGTGGACCGAATCTGAAATAGCCCGCTGAAACGACTCAAATAGTGCTAGAAATTGACTGGAATTCTCTAAGCGATTTGTTCAGTTTTTATTTCATTTCATCATAAAAATAAGACGACTGGCTAATTGACAATCATCTTGTTTGATACTGTTAATAAAATTCGCGAAGTTTATCTTGATTTTCTTTAAAAAATTTTTCTAACCAATCCATACCATAAGCATAACTAAAACCTTCTAAGAGAACAGAGAGGTCAATAGTATCAAATCCCATGTCTTTTAAATATTTAAAGGTATCGAATGGTGAATGAAAGTTTTTGTATTTAATAATTGCACCAATATCTTTCAAATCCTGCTCCCTGATACTCATCATCTTCATTCCTAACACATACTCAATAGGGACTACTAAAACGGTCAGATTCTCAAATGAGTACAAGGATTCACATAAACTTAAGGGAGGTTGTTTGTTCATATTTGCAACATGATTGTTGAGCCATAACTCTTCGTGGGTGTTAAGATTAAACTGTTTTCCTACACGAGCAATAATTTCATTGATTTTCTGATTTTGGTCATAAAAAGCATCAACATCTTGTGTGGCACGTAAACCATGATATTCTAAGACATAACCACCGACACAGATAATTGTTAAAGTCAGATTTTCCTGAATTAATTCCTTATTTAGGGCTTGGAAGACCGGTTTCATTTTATCCATGCTTGTATTTCTCCATCAATTTTTGAACATTGGTTAACTTAGCAGGTTTATTTAATGAAATCACATATTTATGAGTTGGAGTATGCTCTTGAAAGGCATACTTCAAGCTAATTTTTTGAAAATGAGTTAGTTCTTTGGAGTCTAGCAACTTTTCTACATCTTGGTTTGTTAAATAAGAATAGTCTTCAAAAATAACTTTTCGCAAATAGCGAAACCAATGGCTTGCGTTGAATTGTGATTGTTTGGATGCCTGTATCATATAATCGTACCAATCCATTGTCTTCCTCCTATGAAATTTAGTTTATCTTATTGTAGTTTATATTCAAAAATGTAGTTTTTCTTAATTAGCTCGTATCTATAGGATGATACTGAAAATTATCTTGTTGCTTTAAATCACAATCGAAAAATTCTGTTTTTCATCTTAGAAAAGAGTGTTTAGAAATGTAAAATGAACCTTTTTTCTTATCCGAAAACCTTACTAAAGTATATAATTTAGGAAGTCAATTCTGTATGATAATGTTTGTACTATCGTCGAGTTTTTGCTTGATTGCCTAACGAGATAAATTTTAGAAGAATTTTCGGTGTGATTTGACAAGCTTCTGACTGGAAGGATAGTTACACTAGTATTGTTCATTAAAATGAGGAGATAGAGAAAATTTGGAATCCATTTGCTTATTATCAATCGTTTTTTTAGCTTATTTGTCTTAGATTGGTATAGAACTGATTTATGGATTGATCCTCTTGTATCTTATCCCGTTCCTAAATATGTTGGTAGAAAAATGAAGCAGTTGTTACGAGTGTCTGTATTGGGAAAAATTTTGTCTATACAATTCTTTAAATGATATGAAGGCTAGGAATGCCAACACACTGACATATTTCGTTTGAATCTCATCCAATCCCTATACTTGTATTTGTAGAAATGCTATCAGTAATACATTCGCGAATACTATGATTTACAACAGTGTGGTCGTACATCTTTGTAAGTTTATTATACAACAACCATTTACAGGTGTAAAGTTGAGCAGTGTCTTTAGTAAATTTAGGGACTTGTTTTGTCACAGTTTTGATACCTGTATTCGTTGTTTCATGAGCATTTAACGTTCCTCTTCATGTAGGCATTTCAACAATTAGAATGATATTTTTCCGAGGATGAACTTATATATTGTGACTTTTTAGAGTTATGATGCCTCTTGATTTGACTACCGCTATCAATTTCATCCACTTTTACAGTTTCATGCAACATAGCGAGAAGGCGGTTTCCTATATGGAAGTCGTCTTGTTTTCATATTGTCTAAATACGAGATATTTACTACAGGTTATAGTTGATTTAAACAAGTCTATAGATTTCTAATATATTAAGGTGAAATAATATCTTGTAATACATTGCTATGTTCTATGAAAAAAGCGACGATAGCTAATGCACAAGCTCCTATACTTCCACGATGTTTGTTGTAAGGTAAAATTTCAATTTCTATATTACGAGTAAAGGGAACGAAGTGGAGCTGATCTTGGATTTTATCCCTGACTTCATGAGTGAAAGGTTGATAATTAAGCAATTGACTGTTGATATAGATTTTATCAGCAGGATTGATGAGGAGAAGATTTGCAATAGAAGTGGCCAATAAATTGACTCCTTTATCAATTTGTTGGCGTAAAGCGGAGTCGCCTAAGTTGTAAGCTGTTAAAAGGGTATCTAAATGAATGTCTTTTTCAGTCTTTACAAGGCTTTTTAGTACAGTTAGTTGGGAATTTTTAAATAATAATTGGGCATGTTTGATTAACCAAGCATCCGAAATATATGTTTGTAAACAACCTTTTTTTCCGCATTCACAATATTGCCCATTCAATTCGACAATGGTGTGTCCAATTTCTCCGATATAAGGATTTTTAGAGGCTCCTATTTTTTCTTTTGTGAAAAAGGAAGTGTAAATACCTAATCCAGCGTGTAGGAAAATAAAGTTATCGGGGGTATTGTGTGGATTAAAAAGGTATTGTCCTATAGCCATACAATCAATATTATTTTTTACAATAAAAGGAAAATTGAAATCTTTAATTACATTTAATAAATTAAAAGATTCCCATATGGGGTTGTTTGTAATGATGCTTCCGGAGTCTTTGTTATAATGTCCAGGTATTGATAAGCCAAATCCAAGTAATTTTGTCTCCAAAGGGACATACTCTATAGCTGTTTTTATCATATTGGTAATGGTGGAATTGATTTCTGAAATAGGATAATCTTCATTCAAAATTTCTGCCTCGAAAAGAGTTTTCCCTTGTAAGTCACATAGACTGAGAAAGATACCTAAGACATTTATTTCAATACCTCCAACAACATACGGAATATTATCTGTGATAGAAATAGTTTTTCTACGTCTTCCGGATCCGGAAAACTCGCTAAATTCATCACCAGTTTCGTATATGAGGGACTGTTCACTTAGCTCTTTTATGATGTTAGTCGTTGTTGCTGGAGTAAGTCCTGTTTCATTAACAATATCTGTACGGGATGTTGCTGGATTTCGATATAGAAACTCCAGTATAGTGGCTCTATTTTGTAAAAAGGCTGATTGTTTTGTAATCATTTGTTTCCTCCTTTGGTTTATTTTATATTAAACATAAGAAAAAATCAATTAAAATTATTATTCTATACAAAGAAAAAAATATTGTAAAAACAGTAAAAAATATATTGACAACGCTTTCTGTTAGTGGTATATTTAATTTATAAAAAATAAAAAAAGGAGTTCCGGTGATGAACAATATTTTAGCGTTTTTAGAAACAAAAGTCGCTCCGTTTGGTGAAAAAGTTGGCAACCAACGGCATTTGAAAGCTATTCGTGAAGGATTTATGATGGCAATGCCTTTGATTTTAGTCGGCTCTTTATTTCTTATTCTAATCAGTTGGCCTCAAGAGGCTTTTACAAATTGGCTGAATAGTGTTGGATTGCTAAGTATCTTGACAACTATGAATCAGTCAACAGTAGCGATTATCTCCTTGGTCGCTTGTTTCGGTATTGCCTACAGGTTGTCGGAAGGATATGGTACAGATGGTCCATCGGCAGGGATCATAGCCTTATCCAGTTTTGTATTGATGGCACCTCGTTTTTCGAGTATGGTTTATGATAAAAATGGAGAGCAGGTCAAGCAGTTATTTGGCGGCGCAATACCATTTTCTAGCCTGAATGCATCTTCTTTGTTTATGGCGATTACCATTGGATTGGTTACAGCAGAGATTTATCGTATGTTTATCCAGCGCGGAATTACGATAAAAATGCCAAGTGGTGTCCCAGATGTAGTAAGTAAATCATTTTCAGCTCTTTTACCTGGTTTTACTACTTTTGTTTTGTGGGCTTTGGTCTTAAAAGGTCTTGAAGCGGCAGGAGTTGCAGGAGGTCTCAACGGACTCCTAGGTGCAATTGTTGGAACACCGCTTAAGTTAATTGCAGGAACGCTTCCAGGTATGATTCTATGTGTTATTGTAAACTCATTCTTTTGGTTCTGTGGAGTTAATGGGGGACAAGTTTTAAATGCTTTTGTAGACCCAGTTTGGTTACAATTTACTACAGAAAACCAAGAAGCTGTGGCTGCAGGACAAACACTCCAACACATTATTACATTACCGTTTAAAGATTTATTTGTATTTATTGGTGGCGGTGGAGCTACTATTGGTCTTGCGATTTGTCTCTTCCTATTTAGTAAGAGTCGTGCTAATAAAACATTAGGTAAGCTAGCTATTATACCGTCTATCTTTAATATCAATACAGCTATTCTATTTACGTTTCCAACGGTTTTAAATCCGATTATGCTGATTCCGTTTATTGCTACTCCTACAATCAATGCCTTAATTACCTATGTATCAATGGCTGTAGGATTAGTACCTTATACAACAGGTGTAATCCTTCCGTGGACAATGCCACCGATCATAGGAGGATTCCTTGCGACAGGGGCTAGTTGGCGAGGAGCTCTATTACAAGTTGTGTTAATTTTGGTTTCTGTGGCAATTTATTATCCATTCTTCAAAATTGCAGATAAACGCAATCTTGAAAAAGAAAAAGCTACTGTTGGAGGGGAATAAGATGGTTATCAGAGTATTTGATCAGCAGAAAAATGCTTATTCTAGCTTTGCCTTAGAGGAATTAAGTTACTATATGAATCGGGTCTTTAAGACTGACATAGAACTTGTCGAGGAGAAGGAAGCGGATATTTTTGTAGGATTAGTCAATAAAGAGGATAGAAAAGACCATGTTCTTATCTCATTAGACAAGGGTAAGGGGAGAATTGAGTCTAATACAATTGTAGGTTTACTTATTGGAATTTACCGAATGTTTCATGAATTTGGGGTTGTGTATACTAGACCAGGGCGCGGACATGACTTTGTTCCAGAGTTACGATTTGAAGATTTTTTAGATAAAGAGCTATCTATAGATGAAACAGCCAGTTACTATCATAGGGGAGTATGTATAGAGGGAGCGGATTCATTTGAAAATATACTAGATTTTATTGATTGGCTACCTAAGATTGGGATGAACAGTTTTTTCATTCAGTTTGAAAATCCCTATTCTTTTTTGAAACGTTGGTATGAACATGAGTTTAATCCATACCTAAATAAAGAAAAATTCTCAAATGAATTAGTACAAGAATTGAGTGATAGGTTGGATAAAGAATTGCAAAAAAGAGGTCTTATTCATCATCGTGTTGGTCATGGATGGACAGGTGAGGTTTTAGGTTACTCTTCAAAATTTGGCTGGGAATCAGGTCTTAGTATTTCAGAGGAGAAGAAACCCTATGTCGCTGAAATAAACGGGAAACGAGAATTGTTTAATACGGCTCCGATTTTAACCAGCCTGGATTTTTCAAATCCAGATGTAGCTGATAAGATGGTAGAAATTATTACGGATTATGCCAAGAAAAGACCTGATGTGAATTACTTACATGTATGGTTGTCGGATGCTCGTAATAATATTTGTGAATGCGAAAACTGTAGACAAGAATTAGTTTCGGATCAGTATATTCGTATTCTCAATCAATTGGATAGGGCTTTAACGAGTGAGGGATTAGATACAAAGATTTGTTTTCTGCTTTATCATGAGTTGTTATGGGCACCTCGGAAAGAAAAATTAGATAATCCTGAACGCTTTACCATGATGTTTGCACCGATTACAAGAACATTTGAAATGAGTTATGCAGATGTAGATTTTGACAATTCCATACCTACGCCTAAACCTTATATGCGTAATAAAATTATACTTCCGAATTCTCTTGAGGAAAATTTATCTTATCTTTTTGAGTGGCAAAAAACATTTAAAGGAGATAGTTTCGTATATGACTATCCTTTAGGGCGTGCTCATTATGGCGATTTAGGCTATATGAAAATTAGTCAAACTATTTACAGAGATGTATCTTATCTTTCAAACCTACATTTGAACGGGTACATTTCGTGTCAAGAATTACGTGCCGGATTCCCTCATAATTTTCCTAATTATGTCATGGGGCAAATGCTCTGGAAGAAGACAAGAAGTTATGAAGAATTGATTGAAGAATACTTTTCTGCTTTGTATGGGGAAAATTGGCAGTCTGTTGTTGAATATTTAGAAAAATTATCTAGTTATTCCTCATGTGATTATTTTAATGCAATTGGCAGCCGTCAAAATGATGTTTTAGCGAATCATTATTATATAGCTTACAATCTAGCTGATAATTTTTTACCAATTATTGAGGAAAATATTTCTAAGTTATTAAATAGTCAAAAGGATGAATGGAAACAGCTCAGTTATCATCGTGAATATGTTGTTAAGATGGCGAAGGCTTTATATCTTCAAGCAACTGGAAAAACAAGGCAAGCTCAAGATGAATGGAGAAATGTGTTGAATTATATCCGTGGGCACGAATTACTATTCCAATCTAATTTGGATGTTTATCGTGTAATTGAAGTAGCAAAAAATTACGCTGGTTTCCACTTATAAATCATAAGTATAGAAAATGAACTAAGGTATTCAGAGAAGATTGATCCTAAATATTATGAAATTTAAGGATTTTTAAGATATTTAGGGTCAACTTTCTATTTGTATCGTAGCGAAGTCATTTTAATAATGATGTGTAAAAGATGGATCAAGATTGAGGAGGAAGAAAGATGAAATCAAAAGAAGAAATAAATATGCTTGGTTTTACAATTGTCGCTTACGCAGGAGATGCAAGGTCAGATTTGATGGATGCTTTGGCGTTTGCGAGAGATGGATATTTTGAACAGGCAAGAGAATTGGTTGAGTCTGCAAACGACTCAATAGTGTCTGCCCATCGAGAACAGACTAATTTATTAGCGGAGGAGGCATCTGGAGATAATTTTGAAGTGAGTTTTATCATGATTCATGGTCAAGATACTTTGATGACAACGATGCTATTGTATGATCAGGTAAAGTTTTTTATTGATGAATATGAACGAATTCGAAAGATTGAAGAACATATTGGTTTGCAATGAGGATTAGTCATGGAAAATTTACAGGTTAAAGCCTTACCGAAGGAGTTTTTATTAGGAGCTGCTACCGCTGCTTATCAAGTAGAGGGTGCAACTAGGGTAGATGGCAAAGGAATAAACATGTGGGATGTTTATTTGCAAGAAAATAGTCCGTTCTTACCAGATCCAGCTAGTGATTTTTATTATCGTTACGAAGAAGATATAGCCTTGGCGGCAGAACATGGTTTGCAGGCTTTGCGTTTATCTATTTCCTGGGTTCGCATATTTCCTGATATAGATGGGGAGCCGAATATATTGGCTGTTCAGTATTACCATAGAGTCTTTCAGTCCTGCTTAAAACATAATGTGATTCCGTTTGTTTCTTTACATCATTTTGATTCGCCTCAGAAAATGTTAGAAACAGGGGATTGGTTGAATAGAGAGAATATTGATCGTTTCATACGATATGCTCGCTTTTGTTTCCAAGAATTTACAGAAGTCAAGCATTGGTTTACAATCAATGAACTGATGTCTCTTGCTGCAGGTCAATATATAGGAGGTCAGTTTCCTCCGAATCATCATTTTCAATTATCTGAAGCAATTCAAGCGAATCATAACATGTTGTTGGCGCATGCTCTTGCAGTCCTCGAATTTCATCAATTAGGGATTGAGGGAAAGGTAGGTTGTATTCATGCGTTAAAGCCAGGCTATCCTATTGATGGGCAAAAAGAAAATATTTTGGCAGCTAAACGGTATGATGTTTATAATAATAAATTTCTATTAGATGGAACTTTTTTGGGCTACTACAGTGATGACACGCTTTTTCACTTGAATCAAATATTGGAAGCTAATAATTCTAGCTTTATTATAGAAGATGGTGACTTAGAAATTATGAAAAGAGCTGCACCTCTTAATACGATGTTTGGGATGAATTATTATCGTTCAGAATTTATTCGTGAATACAAAGGTGAAAATAGACAAGAATTTAATTCAACAGGAATAAAAGGACGGTCCTTTTTTAAATTAAATGCTCTAGGTGAATTTGTAAAAAAGCCTGGGATTCCGACAACAGATTGGGATTGGAATATTTATCCTCAAGGCTTATTTGATATGTTGCTTCGTATCAAAGAAGAATATCCTCAACATCCGGTCATTTATTTAACTGAAAATGGTACAGCCCTTAAAGAGGTTAAGCCAGAGGGCGAGAATGATATTATTGATGACAGTAAAAGAATCCGTTATATTGAGCAACATTTACACAAAGTTTTAGAGGCTCGAGATAGGGGAGTCAATATTCAAGGCTATTTTATATGGTCTTTGCAAGATCAATTTTCTTGGGCGAATGGCTACAATAAGCGATATGGTCTTTTCTTTGTTGATTATGAGACACAGAAGCGATATATTAAGAAAAGTGCTCTTTGGGTAAAAGTGCTAAAACGGAATTAAGGTTAGCGATTTGACTGATGTTTAATATATTTTAACTATGAGCTTAAATTTTTTACAGGAGGAGTTTTTATGGATAAGTTAGTCGCTGCCATTGAAAAGCAACAAGGGAAATTTGAAAAAATTTCTACTAATAATTATATGATGGCTATTAAAGATGGATTCATTGCTACTATGCCTTTAATTATGTTTTCAAGCTTTTTGATGATTATTATTATGATTCCTAAAAATTTCGGAGTAGAGTTACCGAGTCCAGCTATTGTCTGGATGAGGAAAGTGTATATGCTAACCATGGGAGTTTTGGGGGTTATTGTTTCAGGGACAGTTGCAAAGTCATTGGCTGGAAATGTTAATAGAAAAATGCCTCCTGGAAAGGTAATAAATGATACTTCTGTAATGTTGGCAGCCATATGTAGTTATCTGGTATTAACTGTAACGCTTGTAGTTGATGAGAAGACGGGATCTACAAGTTTGTCGACAAACTATTTAGGATCTCAAGGATTGATAACTTCGTTTGTCAGTGCCTTTATTACTGTAAATGTTTACCGATTCTGTATTAAGCGAGACATTACTATTCATTTACCTAAGGAAGTTCCTGGAGTTATATCCCAAGCTTTTAGAGATATTTTTCCTTTTTCTTTTGTTTTACTTATTAGTGGTTTGTTAGATATTGTATCTCGGTTTAGTTTAGATGTTCCTTTTGCCCAAGTATTTCAACAACTATTGACCCCTATTTTTAAGGGGGCAGAATCATATCCTGCTATGATGTTGATTTGGTTTATGTGTGCTTTGCTTTGGTTTGTTGGAATTCATGGGCCATCTATTGTCTTACCTGCTGTTACAGCTTTACAGCTGAGCAATATGGAAGAGAATGCTCAACTTCTTGCAAATGGGCAGTTCCCTTATCATTCTTTAACACCTAATTTCGGGAATTATATCGCTGCTATTGGAGGAACGGGGGCTACCTTTGTTGTACCATTTATTTTGATTTTCTTTATGCGGTCTAAACAATTAAAATCGGTAGGTAAAGCTACAATTACTCCTGTTTTATTTGCTGTAAATGAACCTCTTCTATTTGGTATGCCTGTTATTTTGAATCCCTATTTTTTTGTCCCTTTTTTGATGACTCCACCAGTGAATGTATTTCTAGGAAAGGTCTTTATTGATTTCTTTGGAATGAATGGATTTTATATCCAGTTACCTTGGGCCTTTCCTGGTCCATTGGGATTGTTAATTGGAACGAATTTTCAACCTATATCCTTTGTATTTTTATCTTTGATTTTAGTTGTCGACATATTGATTTATTTGCCATTCTGTAGAGCGTATGATAGACAGTTACTGATGAAAGAAGATGTTGCAAGCTCAAATGATATTATTTTAGAGGAGGATACAAGTGAAATAATGCCTGGTGAGTTAGATGAAATAAAAAGTAAGGAGTTGAAAGTACTGGTTCTTTGTGCAGGATCTGGAACAAGTGCGCAATTAGCCAATGCAATTAACGAGGGCGCTCAATTAGCAGAAGTTAGAGTGATTGCGAATTCAGGAGCGTACGGAGCTCACTATGATATTATGGGTATTTATGATTTGATCATTCTGGCTCCACAAGTTCGGAGTTATTATAGAGAGATGAAGGTGGATGCAGAAAGATTAGGTATTCAGATAGTTGCTACCAGAGGAATGGAATATATTCATTTAACAAAGAATCCAAGTAAAGCCTTACAATTTGTATTGGAGCATTACCAAGCTGTGTAGTAAGTTTTTCCATCTTTTATTTGAGTAAGGACTTTGCTTACAGACAGGCTTGGATTTAAAAACGTTCCCCCTTTTTAATATAAAAATCCCTCTTTCACAATTGTAAAAAGAGGGATTTTGTATTTTATCTCTTAGACCAAGTTCTCTTCATAAAGAGAAGTAGGATTGGGTAAATCTCCAAGCGGCCTGCAATCATTGCAAAGGAGAGGAGAATTTTTGAGATAGGACTAAAGATTGAGAAACTAGAAGTAGTTCCTAGAATAGGCCCGATATTATTGAAACAGCTGAAGACAGCGCTGGTCACAACCAGAAAATCATTGCTATCTAGGCTGACAATAAAGATAAGGGATAGCAAAATCATAGAATAGATGACAAAGTACTTGAGAATCTTATGCTGGGTATCTTTGTCAATTACCGTTTTATTAACATGGAGGGTCAAAACACGGTGGGGCGATAGGATTGATAAAATCTGATTTTTAGCAATTTTTGAAAGGATTAGGCCTCGGATAACCTTGAGTCCACCTGCGGTTGATCCAGCAGAGCCACCGATTCCCATGAGGAAGAGAAGGATAAACTGGGAGAAGAGGGGCCAGTTGGTAATGTCTCCGTAACCAAAACCAGTCGTTGTAATGATATTGGAAACCTGGAAGAAGGCCATTTCAAAACTCTTTGAAAATCCTGGATAGAGATAGAGGGTATTAAGGCTAATCAAGCCTGTAGAAAGCAGAACAATGACCAAGTAAGCACGAAGTTCCTCGTCACCAAAGAAGGCTTTGACGCGACGGAGCATGAGGTAGTAGTAGAGATTGAAATTTACCCCAAAAACCAGAACTCCGATACTAACCAGATAGGTAATCAGTGAGCTGCCATAGTGGGCAATCCCGTCGTTATAGACGGTAAAGCCTCCTGTACCTGCTGTCCCCATAGCAATGACAAAACTATCAAATAGGGGCATGCCAGCCAGATAATAGATGATGACAAAGAGGGAGAAGAGAGCTAGATAAAGGAGATAGAGAATCTGGGCAGTGTTTTTTAGTTTGGATACTACTTTACCAAAAACAGGGCCAGGAACCTCAGCCTTCATCACTTCTAGGTGACTATTCTTGGCATTATCCATAATAGCAAGTGCAAAAACAAGCACTCCCATCCCTCCAATCAAGTGGGTAAAACTTCGCCAGAAGAGGAGGGAACGACTGAGGACCGAAACGTCGTTCAAAATACTTGCTCCAGTAGTTGTAAAGCCAGAACTGATTTCAAAAAAGGCATCGATAACGCTGGGAATTTGCTTAGCAAAAACAAAGGGGAGACCGCCAAAGAAGGACCAAAGGATCCAACAGAGGGCAACAATCAAGACTCCCTCCTTGGCATAAATCCGTTGATTTTTGGGCTTTTGTAAAATTCCTGAACCGCCTAGTAATACGAGAATCCCTATTGTTGAAAAGAGGGCCGTAAAGACTTGGCTCGATTCACGGTAATAGAGAGCGACAGACACAGGAACCAAAAGAAGAACAGCTTCAATCAAAAGTAATTTTGAAAGGAGGTAACGAATCATACTTTTATTCATTTCTTACCTCGCGATCAAGTCATAAATCTTGGTGATGTTTGGCAACAAGGTTGTTACTAGGAGCTTGTCTCCAACTTCCAACATATCCTCCCCAGTAGGGAAAATAGTCTTGCCCTTTCGAATGATGGCTGCTATAAGAACCCCTTTTTTTAGTTTTAGTTGAGAAAGAGGTTTGGCAGTCATTTTATTAGCTTCCTTGATATGAAATTGCAGGGTTTCGATTTGGCCATTGGCTAGATGGTGCATGGCCTGAAGGTCTGAATACTGGGCATTAACCCGACCACGAATAAAGTGCATAATCGTATCTACAGCGATGCTTTTAGGTGTGATGATACTTGAAAAATCAGGCGCATTGATAATCTCGAGGAGACTGGTACGATTGACCTTGGTGATATTTTTTTGTACACCTACCCTGTCAAGGAACATAGAGGTAATCAGATTTTCCTCATCGACCCCTGTTAGAGTCGCAACGGCATCATAGTTTTGAGCACTTTCTTCCAGCAGGATATCTTTTGCGGTACCATCTCCTTGAACGATGTAGAGGTTTGGGAATTTCTCGCTAAAGAAGCTAGCGATTTCAGGATTGATTTCAATAACCTTGGTATCGATACGACTGTCTTTGAGGATACCTAGTAGATAATAGGCAATTCTACCAGCTCCAACAATAAGAAGGCTCTTCACGGCACGAGACTTGAAATAATTATGGAAGAGCATCATGTCAACACGGTTACCAGTGACAAAGATTCTATCTTTATCCTGTACAGTCATGTCACCGCTTGGGATGATAATTTGATGATCCCTCTCTATAGCGCAGACAATGACATTGCCAAATTTTTTCCGAAAATCAGAAATGGGCATTTGGCAAAGACCGCTGGAAGATTTAACAGTGAATTCCATCAAGCTGACCCGTCCACCAAAGAAACGTTCGACAGAGAGAGCATTTGGGAAGTCAATGATATTAGCAATAGCGCGGGCAGCCAAGAGCTCAGGATTAACAATAAGAGAAAAACCGAGAATATTCTTTTCTTTGAAATAAGAGTTAGAATATTCAGGATTCCGCACCCGAACGATGGTCTCTTTAGCTCCCATTTTTTTGGCTAGAACTGCTGCGATCATGTTGACTTCATCGTATTCAGTCAGGGTGATAAAGATATCACAATCTTGGACGCTGGCTTGCTCAAGAATGGCAAAATCGGCCCCGTTACCAAGGATACCAATGATATCAAAGCGACTGACAATATGATTGAGAACAGCTTCGTCTTGCTCAATCAGCAAAACATCGTGCTTTTCTGCAACCAAGGAGCGACAGAGGGCAAAACCAACTTTTCCCCCTCCGACAAGGATAATTTTCATAATAAAACCTACTTTTTCATGATGTAACTATCATACCTTTTTTCAAGAAAAAATGCACCTACTAGCTAATAACAAGAGCTTTTAGTGAAATTTTGCTATAAGGTAAAACTATACCCTAATCAATTGAAATAGCTATTAGCACCTTTCTCTGAAATATGGTATGATAAAGGGTATATGAGGAGACAAAATGAATAATAATTTACTGGTATTACAATCAGACTTTGGTCTGGTAGATGGTGCGGTATCGGCTATGATTGGAGTGGCTTTAGAAGAGTCTCCAACCTTAAAAATCCATCACTTGACGCACGATATCACGCCTTATAATATTTTTGAGGGGAGCTATCGTCTCTTTCAGACGGTGGATTACTGGCCTGAGGGAACAACTTTTGTATCTGTTGTCGATCCAGGTGTCGGTTCGAAACGTAAGAGCGTGGTTGCCAAGACTGCCAAAAATCAATACATTGTCACGCCAGACAATGGGACGCTTTCTTTTATTAAGAAACACGTTGGCATTGTAGCTATTCGTGAGATTTCTGAGGTGGCCAATAGACGGCAAAATACAGAGCATTCTTATACTTTCCACGGTCGGGATGTCTACGCCTATACTGGAGCTAAACTAGCCAGTGGTCACATTACTTTTGAGGAAGTGGGACCAGAGCTCAGTGTAGACCATATTGTAGAGCTTCCAGTCGTAGAGACCATCATTGAAGATCATCTGGTGAAGGGAGCCATTGATATTCTGGATGTGCGTTTTGGTTCGCTCTGGACCTCTATCACACGGGAAGAATTTTACAAACTGGAACCAGCATTCGGTGATCGTTTTGAAGTGACTATCTATCATGCAGATATGCTGGTCTATCAAAATCAGGTTGTCTATGGCAAATCATTTGCGGATGTGAGAATTGGGCAACCCATCCTTTACATCAACTCTCTCTATCGTTTAGGTTTAGCTATCAACCAAGGTTCTTTTGCCAAGGCCTATAATGTGGGTGTCGGTTCATCTTGGACCATTGAAATAAAGAAAATAGAAGGATAAAATAGGAGAATAAATAGTATGGAAATCAAATTTACAATTAAACAAGTTGTTGCTGTCGGAATTGGCGCTGCCCTCTTTGTCGTCATCGGGATGATCAATATTCCGACCCCTGTTCCAAATACAAGCATCCAGCTTCAGTATGCGGTACAAGCGCTACTTTCTATTATTTTTGGACCGATTATCGGTTTGCTTGTCGGGTTGATTGGTCATGCAATCAAGGACACTCTTGCTGGATATGGTCTGTGGTGGACTTGGATTATCGCTAGTGGACTTTTTGGTCTAGTTGTGGGGCTATTTAGAAAGTACGTTCGCGTGATCAATGGTGTCTTTGACTGGAAAGATATTCTTATTTTTAACCTCATTCAACTACTTGCAAATGCCCTTGTTTGGGGTGTCTTGGCACCACTTGGAGATGTTGTGATTTATCAAGAAGCGGCAGAAAAAGTATTTGCTCAAGGGATTGTTGCGGGAATTGCTAATGGTGTATCTGTAGCTATTGCAGGAACTCTTCTCTTGCTTGCCTATGCAGGAACTCAAACTCGTGCAGGAAGTTTGAAAAAGGACTAAAATGATGGGGAAGGCTGGGCAACCTACGGCTAGCTTCCTGGTTTGCTCTTTGATTTTCATTGAGTATAAAATGATGGGGAAGGCTGGGCAACCAGTCTTTTTCGATGTTTATAGATTAGTGAGGCAAGTAAGCTAGGATAAGAATCTTTTGGGCGCTAAGATTTTAGGAGAAGAGACTGCAAGAAGGGCTTGATTTATGATAAAATAGAAGTCTAATACTCTGCGAAAATCTCTTCAAACCGCGTCAGCTATATCTGCAACCTCAAAACAGTGTTTTGAGCAACTTACGGCTAGCTTCCTGGTTTGCTCTTTGATTTTCATTGAGTAGAAGAAGCGAATGAAGAGAGTAAGATGAAAGAAGCTATAATTGAGTGGAAGGATTTCTCTTTCCGGTATGAAACACAACAAGAACCGACCTTGCAAGGGGTGGACTTGACCATTTACAAGGGAGAGAAAGTCTTAATTGTTGGGCCATCTGGGTCAGGTAAATCTACCTTGGGTCAGTGTTTGAATGGGATTATTCCCAATATTTACAAGGGTCAGATGTCTGGAGAATTTTTGATCAAGGGGCAAGCGGCCTTTGATATGAGTATCTATGACAAATCTCATCTGGTTAGCACAGTTTTACAGGATACAGATGGGCAGTTTATCGGTCTGTCTGTGGCAGAAGATTTGGCTTTTGCTCTGGAAAATGATGTGACAGCCCTAGATGAGATGAAAAATCGTGTTTATAAATGGGCTGAAAAGCTGGACCTTCTCCCTTTACTGTCTCAGCGTCCCCAGGATTTGTCAGGTGGACAAAAACAGCGAGTCAGTCTGGCTGGTGTCTTGATTGATGAGAGTCCGATTCTCTTGTTTGATGAGCCACTCGCCAATCTTGATCCCAAGTCAGGTCAGGATATTATCGAATTGATTGACCAGATTCATAAGGAAGAGGGGACGACGACCCTTATTATTGAGCACCGTTTGGAGGACGTTCTGCATCGTCCTGTGGATCGGATTGTCTTGATAAATGATGGCCGTATCCTCTTTAATGGGAGTCCTGATCAGTTATTGGCGACTGATCTGTTGACCCAAAATGGAATTCGCGAACCCCTTTATCTAACCACTCTCCGTCAATTGGGTGTGGATTTAAAGAAGGAAGAACAATTAGCGAATCTGGATAACATGTCTATCTCAAAAGGTCAGGTTCAGTTGCAGACGGAACTGGTAAAAGAAACCCCAGAATTGCAGTCACTCTTTAAATTAGAGGATCTGTCTTTTTCTTATGATGATAGACCGATTTTAAAATCCCTACATTTAGATATTAAAAAGGGTGAAAAGATTGCCATTGTCGGGAAAAATGGGGCTGGGAAGTCAACCCTAGCCAAGGCCATAAGTAGCTTTATCCAGACGGAAGGTCGCTATCTGTGGGAAGGGCAGGATATAAAAGGAGATTCTGTTGCAGAACGGGCGGAACGAGTAGGCTATGTGCTGCAAAATCCCAATCAAATGATTTCAACTAATATGATTTTTGATGAGGTGGCTCTGGGACTTCGTTTGCGAGGTGTGGACGAGCAGGAAATTGAAACGAGAGTCTATGAAACTTTGAAAATCTGTGGGCTTTATGAATTCCGTAATTGGCCCATTTCTGCCCTGTCATTTGGTCAGAAAAAACGTGTCACTATTGCCTCGATTCTGGTTTTAGGAGCTGAAATTATCCTCTTAGATGAACCGACTGCAGGCCAAGACCAGAAGAACTATACTGAGATTATGGAATTTCTCGAAGAACTGCATCAAAAAGGTCATACCATTGTCATGATTACGCATGATATGCAATTGATGCTGGATTATTCAGATCGGGCTCTTGTCATGGTGGATGGGGAATTGATTGCCGATACTGATCCAGCTAGTCTCTTGAGCAATCCTGAGCTGTTAGTAAAAGCCAATCTAAAAGAAACTTCTATCTTCAACTTGGCAAAGAAACTCGACGTGGATCCACTTGCTTTAACGGCATTTTACAAAGAAAGGAGAGAAGGATGCAAGCTAAATTAATTGGTTACCAGCATAGAGATACTGTGATTCATCGCTTGTCAGGAGCTGCTAAACTCCTCTTTTTCATTCTCGTATCATTGGCGGCCATGATTAGCTATGATACCAGACTGCTTGTTTTGATTGCTATCTTTTCGGTTTTTCTCCTCTATTTGTCAGAAATCCGCTTTAAAGATGTTTCCTTTGTAGCCGTTTTTGCGACGGTATTTGCCGTTTTAAACGTCTTGATGGTCTATCTCTTTTCTCCTGAGTATGGGGTTGGACTTTACGGAGAGAGAAGTGTGATTTGGCAGGGAATCGGTGCCTACACTCTAACCAGCCAGGAGCTCTTTTATCTGCTAAATTTGGCTATTAAGTACCTTTGCACTATTCCTCTGGCTATTATCTTTTTGATGACAACCCACCCTAGTCAGTTTGCTTCCAGTTTAAATCAAATTGGTGTGCCTTACAAGATTGCCTATTCAGTCAGCCTGACCTTGCGCTATATTCCAGATTTGCAGGAAGAATTCTTTACTATCAAGATGTCTCAGGAAGCGCGTGGGATGGAATTATCCAAGAAAGCTTCTCTTATGCAACGAATCAAAGGTAATTTGCGCATTATTACTCCCTTGATTTTCAGTTCGCTAGAACGGATTGATACCATCGCGACAGCCATGGAGCTTCGCCGTTTTGGGAAAGAGAAAAAACGCACTTGGTATAGTTATCAGTCCTTGAAAAAAGGAGACTATCTTACCTTGCTCTTGGCAGCCTTGTTTTTAGTAACTAGTTTATTACTTATCTTGCAGAATCAGGGACGATTTTACAATCCTTGGAAATAGCTTGAAAAAATTGAAAAAATCAAGTCGTTTCTATTGACAATGATTCTGAAAGTGTTATACTAAGAAAGTAGTTTCGCTGATTTACTTCAAACCTGTTGTGAGGTAAGTTAACGATGCCTTAACCACGCTGTTTGCTGAGCTTGACTCCGGGCAGTGTGGCTATTTTTTTGCAATGGTGAAAGGAAGCAAGTCATGACAAATCACATTGTATTATTTGAACCACAAATTCCACAAAATACAGGCAATATTGCGCGTACGTGCGCTGCGACCAATTCTCCCCTCCACATCATCAAGCCAATGGGCTTTCCTATTGATGACCGCAAGATGAAGCGAGCTGGGTTGGATTATTGGGATAAGCTAGAGATTTATTTTTACGACAGTTTAGAAGATTTCATGTCTCAGATGAAGGGTAAACTTTATCTGATTTCGAAATTCGCGGAAAAAGTCTATTCTGAGGTGGATTTATCGACTGATGAAGACTATTATTTTCTCTTTGGACGTGAAGACAAGGGCTTGCCGGAGGACTTTATGCGAGAACATCCTGAGAAAGCTCTCCGTATTCCCATGAATGATGAACATGTCCGCAGTCTCAATGTGTCGAATACTGTCTGCATGATTGTCTACGAAGCCCTCCGCCAGCAGAACTTTGCAGGTCTTGAGCTTGTTCATACCTATGAAGTGGATAAATTGAAATAAAAAATGAAAATGAAAATGAACAAAATGCTTGCGCTTGCAAGCGTTTTTTGTTATGATAAAAGAGTCTTCAGGGCAGGGTGTGATTCCCGACCGGCGGTGACTTTAACTAGGAAATGATCTTTTCCTTTTATACTTTGTTGACAAGCTTTGCCTAACCAGAAGTTATGCCTACAGCTTGTCGCCTAGTCTAAAAGAAAAATCTCTATTTCCTTCTCTTTAAAGAAGTCCGCGAGCGCAAGCTGATGTGGTGAGATTCCACAACCGACAGTATAGTCTGGATGGGAGAAGACGAAAGAATAGCTTTGTCTGTTCTGATAGATTTATAGCTAAACTGTAACCGCTTGCTTTTGTTTTCTTTAATAGAGTGAGAGGGAACTTTTGGGATATAAAAAGTGAGAATAGATAGAGGGATCCTTTCTAACTTCTTCTGATTTTATAGAAAATTGGAGGAACCTGTTATGACAAACACACGTCGACTTTCGACCATTGCAATCTTATCAGCCATCTCATTTGTGCTGATGTACTTTGACTTTCCGCTTTTGCCAGCGGCGTCCTTCCTCAAGATCGAATTTAGTATCTTGCCAGTCCTTGTGGGTCTGGTGGTCATGGATTTGCCTGCTGCTCTAGGAGTTCTCTTGCTTCGCTCACTCTTGAAATTGCTTCTTAACAGCCAGGGAGTGAATACTTACATTGGTTTACCAATGAATATCGTAGCTTTGGGAGTTTTTGTCATCGTATTTGCTTTGATTTGGAAAAAGGAACGGACAACCCTTCGTTTCCTACTAGGCTCTCTAGCTGGGACTATTGGTTTAACTGTGGCAATGTTGGTTCTCAACTATGTTTATGCTGTTCCTTTGTACGCTAAGTTTGCTAACTTTGATATTGGAAAAATTTTGGGACTTTCCAACTACCTAATGACCATGGTATTACCTTTTAACTTGATTGAGGGTGTAATCTTTTCCGTTTCATTCTGGTTGTTGTACGTCCTTTTGAAACCAACCTTAAAACATTATGAAAGATAAACAAACATTTTTAATGAAGGGCAGTTTTGCCCTTTTACTTTTCGTTATTCTTGGCTACATGGTCAAATTTTACCCTGAAACGCTAGTCGGTTTTGACCAACCGATACAGACTGCTGTTCGAGGAGATTTACCAGTTTATTTGACTATTCTCTTCCGAGCCATTACACGCCTGATTGATATCCCAGTGATTATCACTTGGGTTGTCATTACAGCTTTTATCTTTTATCGTAAGAGATGGAAGATAGAAAGTTTCTTCATGCTGGGAAATCTGTCTTTGGCAGGTCTTTTAATCGTGACCTTTAAAAATATCTACCAGCGCCCACGGCCAGATATCTTACACTTGGTAGAGGAGAAGGGATTTTCTTTTCCAAGTGGGCATTCTCTGGCTGTAACCTTGATGGTCGGCACTCTGATTGTCATCCTCAGTCAACGGATGAAAGATCCAGTCTGGAGAAAAATCGTGCAAATCGTGCTAGGTCTCTACCTAGTCAGTGTGCTGGTATCGAGGGTCTATCTGGGAGTTCATTACCCATCAGATGTCCTTGCCAGTCTCTGTGTCGGCTTGGGAGTCCTGTTTATAGAGTTTCCCTTCTATGACAAGCTCCGCTTCCAATGGCGATTTAAAGGTAAGCAGAAGTGAATATCAAATTCCTTTGAGGAGAAAGAAATGAAAGTCAATATAGCAGATCTTCATCCGACTCAACTATACTTATCAGAAAAGAAACTGCTTGTTGATTACAGATGGGCATCACAGGGCTTATCAGACTTTATTGGCAGGTAGGGATACGATTTCTGCTGAGTGGGATAGAGATGGTGGTGATGAACTATATCATCTCTATGCGCAAGCCTGCGAAGAAAGAAAAATTTACTCTGTTCTGGATTTAAAAAATCATATCTTAGCTAAAAATGAGTATGAAGCAAAATGGTATAACTGGTGTGATGGTTTTAATCAAGCAGCAACTCTTTTGTTGAAAAGGAAAGCAGATGAAACGGATTTTACAAATAGATAATGCACTGCGTCTTGTTCCTTATTATAAGGTCAATCATTGTGAAGAAGCTTTTGCTTGGTATCAGGATGTGAACTTGGTTCACCTCGTAGATGGTGTGAAGAGACCTTATAGTCAAGAAACTTTGGAAGCTATGTATTCCCATTTGGATCAGCATGGTGAACTTTTTTGGATTGAAGTCAAGGAGAAGGGGGAATGGTTTCCAATTGGGGATGTTACACTATCTCAGGATAATCTCCCCATTGTGATTGGGAATTCCGATTACCAACATCGAGGACTTGGAAAAAAGATTCTAAGTGCTTTGATTGAATTGGCTCGAGTAAAAGGATGGAAAGAATTGAGAGTCAAGGAAATCTACACCTACAATCATGCTTCTAGGAGGTGTTTCAAGTCGCTTGGATTTGTGGAAAATGGAGCAACAGAAAAAGGAATGAGTTTTATATTGAAATTAGTCTAATCTAACTTGTTTTTTAACTAAAAATCTGATAAACTATGTAGTAATTGAATAGAAATCTGCAAGACTAGTAACTCAAGGGAAGTATATCAGGGAGGAGAGCCGTGACTGCAAGCTCTCTATATGAAAGCTGGGTGAATTCACTTGCGCATGGATTTAGAAATGAAGGTCTGACTTGTCAGATGAAAACGGATGGTACCGCGTGTCAACGCTCCGAGTGGAGTTTTTGGCATGTGGTTTTCTTTTTATCTACGAGCGACTGATGGAGGAATTATGTCAACTATTGAAGAACAATTAAAAGCGCTTCGCGAAGAAACGCTGGCTAGCTTGAAGCAGATTACTGCTGAAAATGAAAAAGAGATGCAAGAATTGCGTGTCTCAGTCCTTGGTAAAAAAGGTTCGCTCACTGAAATCCTCAAAGGGATGAAAGATGTCTCTGCTGAGATGCGTCCAATTATTGGGAAACACGTCAATGAAGCTCGTGATGTCTTGACAGCTGCTTTTGAAGAAACAGCTAAACTATTGGAAGAAAAGAAAGTCGCGGCTCAACTGGCTAGCGAGAGTATCGATGTGACACTTCCAGGTCGTCCAGTTGCGACTGGTCACCGTCATGTTTTGACACAAACCAGTGAGGAAATCGAAGATATTTTCATTGGGATGGGTTACCAAGTCGTGGATGGTTTTGAAGTGGAGCAAGACTACTATAACTTTGAACGTATGAACCTTCCCAAAGACCACCCAGCCCGTGATATGCAGGACACATTCTATATCACAGAAGAAATCTTACTCCGTACTCACACGTCTCCAGTTCAAGCGCGTGCTATGGATGCCCATGATTTTTCAAAAGGTCCTTTGAAGATGATCTCGCCAGGGCGTGTCTTCCGTCGTGATACGGACGATGCGACCCACAGTCACCAGTTCCACCAAATTGAAGGCTTGGTTGTTGGGAAAAACATCTCTATGGCTGACCTTCAAGGAACCCTTCAGTTGATTGTCCAAAAAATGTTCGGTGAAGAGCGTCAAATTCGTTTGCGTCCATCTTACTTCCCATTCACAGAGCCATCTGTTGAGGTGGATGTTTCTTGCTTCAAGTGTGGTGGAGAAGGCTGTAACGTATGTAAGAAAACTGGTTGGATCGAAATTATGGGGGCCGGTATGGTTCACCCACGTGTCCTTGAAATGAGTGGCATCGATGCGACTGTTTACTCTGGCTTTGCCTTTGGTCTTGGACAAGAGCGTGTAGCTATGCTCCGTTATGGAATCAACGATATCCGTGGATTCTACCAAGGAGATGTCCGCTTCTCAGAACAGTTTAAATAATGATTAGAAAAGTAGAAATGGCAGATGTTGAGGTGTTGTCCAAAATTGCCAAACAAACCTTTCATGAAACATTTGCTCATGATAATACGGAAGAGCAGTTACAGGAATACTTTGAAGAGGCTTATAGTCTGAGAACTTTGTCAACTGAGTTGGAAAATCCTGACTCCGAAACCTATTTCATTATGCATGAAGATGAGATAGCTGGTTTTCTCAAAGTCAACTGGGGAAGTGCTCAGACTGAGAGAGAATTAGAGGATGCTTTTGAAATTCAACGCCTCTATGTGCTACAAAAATTCCAAGGATTTGGACTAGGTAAGCAACTGTTTGAATTCGCTCTTGAACTTGCTACAAAAAATAGTTTTTCCTGGGTTTGGTTAGGTGTTTGGGAGCATAATACAAAAGCTCAAGCGTTTTATAATCGATATGGTTTTGAAAAATTTAGCCAACATCATTTTATGGTTGGTCAAAAAGTAGACACGGATTGGTTACTGAGAAAGAAATTAAGGTAAGAAGATGATTCTTCTATTGAAATGATAGGAAAGGAAAAGAACTAGAGTGGCAACTGTCATTCTGGAGAACTAAATTATGCTTGTATCTTATAAATGGTTAAAAGAATTGGTGGACATTGATGTGCCATCACAAGAGTTGGCTGAAAAAATGTCAACTACAGGGATCGAGGTCGAAGGTGTCGAATCACCTGCTGCTGGTCTCTCAAAAATTGTCGTAGGTGAGGTCTTGTCTTGCGAAGATGTGCCAGAAACTCACCTCCATGTTTGTCAGGTTAACGTTGGCGAAGAAGAAGCCCGTCAAATCGTCTGTGGTGCCCCAAATGTGCGTGCTGGTATCAAGGTTATGGTGGCTCTTCCAGGAGCTCGCATCGCTGACAACTACAAAATCAAAAAAGGGAAAATCCGCGGTCTTGAGTCACTTGGGATGATCTGTTCACTTGGTGAATTGGGAATTTCTGACTCAGTTGTGCCTAAGGAATTCGCAGATGGCATCCAAATCTTGCCAGAAAATGCCGTTCCAGGTGAGGAAGTCTTCTCATATCTAGACTTGGATGATGAAATCATCGAACTTTCAATTACACCTAACCGTGCAGATGCCCTTTCTATGCGTGGGGTGGCTCACGAAGTGGCAGCCATCTATGACAAGGCAGTCAACTTTAAAGAATTTACTCTTTCAGAAACTGACCAAGCTGCAGCAGATGCTCTTTCTGTCAGCATTGAGACAGACAAGGCGCCTTACTATGCCGCTCGTATCTTGGACAATGTGACTATCGCACCAAGTCCACAATGGTTGCAAAATCTTCTTATGAATGAAGGTATCCGTCCAATCAATAACGTAGTGGACGTGACCAACTATATCCTGCTCTACTTTGGTCAACCTATGCATGCTTTTGACTTGGACACCTTTGAAGGGACTGACATCCGTGTGCGTGAAGCGCGTGCTGGTGAAAAATTGGTGACTTTAGATGGTGAAGAACGTGACTTAGACGTGAATGACTTAGTTATAACTGTCGCAGACAAGCCAGTAGCCCTTGCAGGCGTCATGGGCAGTCAAGCAACAGAAATCTCTGAGAAATCTAGTCGTGTCGTCCTTGAAGCTGCAGTCTTCAACGGAAAATCTATCCGCAAGACCAGTGGTCGCCTGAATCTTCGTTCTGAGTCATCTTCTCGCTTTGAAAAAGGCATTAATGTGGCAACTGTTAACGAAGCCCTTGATGCGGCGGCTAGCATGATTGCAGAACTTGCAGGTGCGACGGTGCGCAAAGGCATCGTTTCAGCAGGTGAACTTGATACTTCTGATGTGGAAGTTTCTTCAACCCTTGCTGATGTTAACCGTGTCCTTGGTACAGAACTTTCTTACGCGGATGTAGAAGACGTCTTCCGTCGTCTTGGATTTGGCCTTTCTGGAAATGCAGACAGCTTTACAGTCAGCGTTCCACGTCGTCGCTGGGATATCACTATCGAAGCAGACCTCTTTGAAGAAATCGCTCGTATCTATGGATATGATCGCTTGCCAACCAGTCTTCCAAAAGATGACGGTACAGCTGGTGAATTGACAGCCACACAAAAACTCCGCCGTCAAGTTCGTACTATTGCTGAAGGGGCAGGTTTGACAGAAATCATCACCTACGCTTTGACAACTCCTGAAAAAGCAGTTGAGTTTACGGCTCAACCAAGTAACCTTACTGAACTCATGTGGCCAATGACCGTGGATCGTTCAGTCCTCCGTCAAAATATGATTTCTGGTATCCTAGATACAGTTGCTTACAATGTGGCTCGTAAGAACAAAAACTTGTCTCTTTACGAGATTGGAAAAGTCTTTGAACAAACAGGCAATCCAAAAGAAGAACTTCCAAATGAGATTAATAGCTTTGCCTTTGCTTTGACAGGATTGGTTGCTGAAAAAGATTTCCAAACAGCAGCAGTTCCAGTTGATTTCTTCTATGCTAAGGGAATCCTTGAAGCGCTCTTTACTCGTTTGGGACTTGCAGTGACTTATACAGCAACATCTGAAATCGCTAGCCTTCATCCAGGTCGTACAGCTATGATTTCACTCGGTGACCAAGTTCTTGGTTTCCTTGGCCAAGTGCATCCAGTCACTGCCAAGGCTTACGATATTCCAGAAACTTATGTAGCAGAGCTCAACCTTTCAGCCATCGAAGCAGAGCTTCAGCCAGCTGCTCCATTTGTGGAAATCACGAAATTCCCAGCAGTTAGCCGTGACGTTGCCCTTCTCCTCAAGGCAGAAGTGACTCACCAAGAAGTTGTGGATGCTATCCAAGCTGCCGGTGTGAAACGTTTGACAGATATCAAACTCTTTGACGTCTTCTCAGGCGAAAAATTGGGACTTGGTATGAAGTCAATGGCCTATAGCTTGACCTTCCAAAATCCAGAAGATAGCTTAACGGACGAAGCAGTCGCACGCTATATGGAAAAAATCCAAGCGTCTCTCGAAGAAAAAGTCAATGCAGAAGTGCGTTAAAATATCAATCCATCCTCCGGGGTGGATTTTTTCTTTTCAAATAACAATTCAGGATCAAAAATAGACAGTTGAGGAGCAGAGTGGATAAATTAAGTTTACTACTGTATAATGGATTTATCACTAAAAACGCTCCATGCCATATTTTACATAGCATTAGTCTTCTAAAAATGGACAGAAATCATTGTAAAGGCTATCAAAAAGGAGTATAATGAGTGCAAGACATTTCGGAGGTTAAAGATGCTCGAAGTAAGAAGTCTAGAGAAAAGTTTTGGATCCAAGCAAGTTTTGTTTGGTATTGACTTTCAAGCGCGACCAGGTCGTATTTTGGGATTAGTCGGAAAAAATGGTGCTGGGAAAACAACGATTTTCCACAGTATTTTGAAGTTTTTAGAATATCAAGGAGAAATCAGTCTGGATGGTCAGGATATCCGTCAGGAGACCTACGCTCGGATTGGCTATCTGCCTGAAGAACGCAGTCTCATGCCTAAATTGACAGTCCTTGAACAAGTTCGTTACTTGGCGACTCTAAAGGGCATGGATGCCAAGGAAGTTAAGGAAAAACTTCCTCAATGGATGAAGAGGTTGGAAGTGAAAGGGAAGCTGACAGATAAAATCAAGAGTCTGTCAAAAGGAAATCAGCAGAAGATTCAGCTCATCATTACTCTGATTCATGAACCAGACTTGATTATCTTGGATGAGCCTTTCAGTGGATTGGACCCAGTCAATACAGAATTGCTCAAACAAGTCATTTTTCAAGAAAAAGAACGTGGGGCAACCATTATCTTTTCTGACCATGTCATGACCAACGTCGAGGAGCTTTGTGACGATATTCTCATGATTCGAGATGGCCGTGTGGTCTTGCATGGACCAGTTCAGGATGTCCGCAATCAATACGGGAAAACACGTCTCTTTGTTTCAAGTGAACGAAGCAAGGAAGAATTGGAAAACCTTCCTCATGTTAAACAGGTGAGCTTGACCAAACAAGGCAGTTGGAAATTGATTTTGGAGGATGAGAGCGCTGGAAGGGAACTCTTCCCAATCTTGACTCAGGGGCAATATATCGCAACCTTTGACCAGCAAGCGCCAACAATCGATGAAATCTTTAAACTAGAATCAGGGGTGGAAGTATGAGAAATATGTGGGTTGTAATGAAGGAAACCTATCTTCGACATGTCAAATCGTGGAGTTTCTTCTTTATGGTGATTTCACCATTCTTGTTTATCGGTCTCTCTGGAGGAATTGGCTATCTCCAAGGCTCTTCAATGGCTAAAAATGATAAAGTGGCAGTAGTGACAACAGTGCCGTCTGTAGCAGAAGGACTGAAGAATGTAAATGGTGTTAACTTTGACTATAAAGACGAAGCAAGTGCCAAAGAAGCGATTAAAGATGAAAAATTAAAAGGCTATCTGACTATTGATCAAGAAGATAGTGTCTTGAAGGCAGTTTATCATGGCGAGACATCGCTTGAAAATGGAATTAAATTTGCAGTTACAGGTACACTCAATGAACTGCAAAATCAGCTTAATCGTTCAACGGCCTCCTTGTCTCAAGAGCAGGAAAAACGCTTAGCGCAGACAATTCAATTCACAGAAAAGATTGATGAAGCCAAGGAAAATAAAAAGTTTATTCAAACAATGGCAGCAGGAGCCTTAGGATTCTTTCTTTATATGATTCTGATTACCTATGCGGGTGTAACGGCTCAGGAAGTTGCCAGTGAAAAAGGCACCAAAATTATGGAAGTCGTCTTTTCTAGCATAAGGGCTAGTCACTATTTCTATGCGCGGATGATGGCTCTGTTTCTGGTAATTTTAACGCATATTGGGATTTATGTTGTAGGTGGACTTGCTGCCATTCTTCTCTTTAAAGACCTACCAATCTTGGCACAGTCTGGTATTTTGAATCACTTGGGAGATGCATTCTCATTGAATACATTGCTCTTTATTTTGGTCAGTCTCTTTATGTATGTCGTCTTGGCAGCCTTTCTAGGTTCTATGGTTTCTCGTCCTGAGGATTCAGGAAAAGCCTTGTCGCCTTTGATGATTTTGATTATGGGTGGTTTTTTTGGAGTGACAGCTTTAGGTGCAGCTGGTGACAATCTCATCTTGAAAATTGGTTCTTATATTCCCTTTATTTCGACCTTCTTCATGCCATTTAGAACCATTAATGGCTATGCAGGGGGAGCAGAAGCGTGGATTTCACTTGCTATTACAGTGATTTTTGCAGTGGTGGCAACAGGATTTATCGGACGCATGTATGCTAGCCTAGTCCTTCAAACGGATGATTTAGGGATTTGGAAAACATTTAAACGTGCCTTAGCTTATAAATAGAAGAGCCTCGCGAAAGCGAGGTTTTTTAGAGATAAAAAGAGTGGAATTTTAGAAAAATATTTTTCATATCTATTGACTTTTAGGGGTGAAATTTGGTATTATAGTAGGCGGTATTGTTTACCCCATTTGAAAGGCCCCGGAACCTTCCAAATACTTTTCGATGGGAAGGAACACCCATCACCGTAAACAAAAATCGAACTATATATAGGAGAAATCATGAACAAAACAACATTTATGGCTAAACCAGGCCAAGTTGAACGTAAATGGTACGTAGTTGACGCAACTGATGTACCACTTGGACGTCTTTCTGCAGTAGTTGCTAGCGTACTTCGCGGAAAAAACAAACCAACATTTACACCACACACTGATACAGGTGACTTTGTGATTGTTATCAATGCTGAAAAGGTTAAATTGACTGGTAAAAAAGCAACTGATAAAATCTACTACACTCACTCAAACCACCCAGGTGGATTGAAACAAATCTCTGCAGGTGAACTTCGTTCTAAAAATGCAGTACGTTTGATCGAGAAATCAGTTAAAGGTATGCTTCCACACAATACTCTTGGACGCGCTCAAGGTATGAAGTTGAAAGTATTTGTTGGAGCTGAGCACACTCACGCTGCACAACAACCAGAAGTTCTTGATATTTCAGGACTTATCTAAGGAAAGGAACAATAAAGTATGTCACAAGCACAATATGCAGGTACTGGACGTCGTAAAAACGCTGTTGCACGCGTTCGCCTTGTTCCAGGAACTGGTAAAATCATTGTTAACAAAAAAGATGTTGAAGAGTACATCCCACACGCTGACCTTCGTCTTGTCATCAACCAACCATTCGCAGTTACTTCAACTGCAGGTTCATACGACGTTTTCGTTAACGTTGTAGGTGGTGGATACGCTGGTCAATCAGGAGCTATCCGTCACGGTATCGCTCGTGCCCTTCTTCAAGTAGACCCAGACTTCCGCGATTCATTGAAACGCGCAGGACTTCTTACACGTGACTCACGTAAAGTTGAACGTAAGAAACCAGGTCTTAAGAAAGCTCGTAAAGCATCACAATTTAGTAAACGTTAATTCGAAAGAATTACTGTACTTACAAAGAGCACCTTTCGGGGTGTTCTTTTTTGTACTTTTTTACTAAATTGGTGCAATTGACACAGTTGTTGCGACTTTAGTCGCTTACAAATGTGGCTGCAACCTGACAAGGTCAGTTGCCTCAAAACGTTAATCAATACGATTATATCAACGTTTCAAAGCACTCAAGAGTTTACCTCAGGGGTGCTTTTTTTATGTTTTTTGAAAAAGTTCACCTCAAAGTTTACCTTATTTTCACCTTATTGTTTTAGAGACTTTAAAGCAAATTCACCTACTGTCATAGGAACTACATTAGAGGTATTTACATAAATCTGTGTTGTTCCTGTGTCACTGTGTGTTAAAGCTTCAGAAATAGCTTCTAAGCTCATTCCCTCTTGTTTGGCAAGTGTCGCTCCTGTATGTCGCAGTTTATGAGGTGTAGCATGTGCCAGCTCTTTATGTCGCTTTCTAATGCTTATCATTTTATTGTTTAGATAGTCAGCATGTAAAGGCTTATTGATATTTCCTTTTGTATCGATATATGTAAAAACAAATTGTTCTGGGTTACTGATGATACCAAATTTTGCTAGTTCATATTTTTGTTGCTCTTTCCAAGAGGTAAGAAGCTGAAGTAAGTCATTAGAAATAGAGAAAATAGGCTAGCAAAAACTCTATTTCAGGAGAAAATGAAGCAAATATTTCCATAATAAAACGCATAATATCAAGTTTTTCAACACCTGATACTATGCGTTTTTAGGATTTTAAAGCCTGATTGCTTGGTCTCTTTTTCATTATAGTTCCGTTTGATTTATAGTTTCATTAATTCTATGGAGATTCATCATTTTAAGTAATAATAGTTCTTACAGAAGTTAAAGATTCCATTTTATCCTTCAAGTGTCTGTATTAGATAATGTGTTCTAAATTCTTTATATCTTGTTAGGATTTGGGTAGAATCATTGATAACAGACTGTTGCAAATCTAGTTAGCTGTATGATTTATATTTATCTATTTTTCTAGTAACCAATCTATGATATTTTTTTTCTCAATTCCATTGTAATTTGCTGTTGGCTGAATCGTATCCATTGTTAATAGATACTTGGGGAATTGATCTTTAATGGCTTCTAGTGGTCTAAGTTCTCTTTCTAGTGTTTCTGGAGCAAGTGTTGTTTCACTGACTTGATAATAAGCGTAGTGACCAAGATCAGTTACAACAACAAAATCAACCTCATATTTATCTAAATTACCAACATATACTTGTGAATATCTACGTCTTAATTCCAAATATACAATATTTTCCAAGATATGCCCAATATCTTCTTTGGGGTCTGGCAATAAGAGGTGTCGTAAACCTAAATCAACGGGATAATATTTTTCTAAGCGTTGCAATAATGCTCTACCTTTTACATCAAAACGTGGAACGGAATAAAAAAGTAAACTGTCTGTCAAAGTCGTCAAATAATTTTCTAAAGTATTATGGGAGATTGAAACATTTTGGCTGACCAGGGTATTGCGAATCTTATTTGTTGATATTAAGCTACCTGTACTACTGAGAAGGGTTCGGACAATGCGCTCAATAATAGTAGGATTTGGATTTCCCAATCTAGTGACAATATCATTTAACAGTATGGAGTTATATATTCCTCTGAGATAGTCAATTTTTTCAGCGTAAGATGATGTTTGCAATAAGTAAGGGAAAGCACTAAAGAGATAATTGTTAAAAACTTCTGTTGTATTCAGATTCTCTGAGAGAGATTGACCTGATAGATATTCTTCAAATGACAAAGGAAGAACCTCTATCTCAACATACCGACCAGTCAAGTTTGTAGCTAATTGGCTACTCATAAAGTAGGCATTTGATCCAGTCAAATAGAGGTCAACATTTGGCAAGATGAATAGACTATCTGCTACCAGTTCAAATTTTTCAACATGTTGAATTTCATCTAAAAAGATATAGTATGTTTTCTCTCCAACTAACTGCCCTTTTATATAAGTGAATAATGTTTGAAAATGTCGCAGGTCATAATAACTTAGATCCTCAAAATTGATGAATATAATCTGATCCTCGTCTACCCCAGTTGCTAGTAACTCCTCTTTATAGAGTTGAAAGAGAACAGATTTACCAGCTCGTCTAACTCCATTCACAACCTTAATGATTTGTCGGTCACAATGTCTTCTTAAAAAGTCTAAATAATGTGGTCTTTTAATATAGTTCATAAAAGATACCTCAAAGATAGTATAATACAAATGAAGATTATTTTCAAATATTTAGAAATAAAGCGGAATGTATTTTATTATTTACAAATATTTAGAAATAATATCTTCAAATAGAAAACGACGATAACAAAATCATTTGAACTGGTACGAAGAAACTGTACATTTGTTGCTAAACTGTACATCATCTTTATGATACAGTAGTTCATATTTCTCAATTACATAAGCTCGGAAAACTAAAAAAGTGATAACCCTTTAATAATATTTCGATTTGAATACTAATAATCAAATGAAGGAAAAAGATAAGAGATACATAAATTACTTATGTCGGGAAACTTCTCACTAATTTGCTACTTATCCCAACTTTTCAATACATCTCCCGAAATGCTTATAACATCTTGTGTTAAGCGTTTTCGTGTTTTATAATTCTATCATAACTAAAAAAAGGAGAAGCTATATGTCAGTAGTATTAGCGAGAATTGATCAACGCATGATTCATGGTATTGTGGTAACACAATGGGCGGGGGCTACAAATGCCAAAAGGTTGATGGTAGTAGATAATGAAGTAAGTAAGGACGAAGTCCAAAAGGCTGCTATGAGGATGAGTAAACCTGCAGGAACTGGAATGTCAATTATTGATACAGATACTGCGATTACAAATTTTGCAGATGGCAAGTATGATAATCATAATGTTTTACTAATTGTTCGAGAACCTGAAACATTGGTGGCATTGGTTGAAGGTGGAGTAAAGATACCAAAAGTTAACGTTGGAATAATGTTTGATGGTGAAGGAAAAAAAACAGTCAAGAAGATGGTATCTGTCAATGAAAAAGAAATTGCTGATTTGAAAAGATTAAAAACACTTGGTGTTGAGGTAACATTCCATTTTGTTCCTTCTGATCCAGAGGAAAATTTAGAAAAGTATATTAAATAGGAGATGATACTATGGAAGTGATTCAAGGTTTACTTATTATTTTATTGTCGTTTTGGGTAGTACTAGATCAACAAGGATTGGTACTAAGTACTTGGTTTCCTATAATGGTTTCATTATTTGTTGGAATTATTATGGGAGATATGAAAACAGCAATGATTATTGGTGGAACATTCCAATTGATGGCATTAGGTGTTGCAAACATTGGTGGTTCATCAGTACCAAACTGGGGACTAGCAGCATTAGTAGGTGGTTTTATTGCGATTAAAACAACAAGTAATGTAGAGTCTGCAAAAGCTGTAGCTTTAGCAGTAGGAGTTCCTGTTGGAATGCTTGGGATTCAGTTGGATGTTTTAGCAAAAATACTTAATACATATGTAACCCACGCAGCTCAGAAGGCAGCTAATGAGAAAAAGTTTACTAAGATGAATCGAATTTTTTGGATTGGACCGGTTATTTTTGGTTTATCAACAGCAATTCCGACAGCTCTTTGTGTCATTTTTGGAGATAAAATTGTAAATGTAATTTTGAATAGTGTACCAGAATGGTTCACTAATGGTTTATCTATTGCAGGTAGTATCCTACCTGTTGTCGGAATCGCGATTCTATTACAGGTGATGCCTACTAAAAAATATTTAAGCATGCTTATTGTTGGCTTTATCCTTGCAGCATATTTGAATTTACCAATTTTAGGAATTTCTCTTGCTGGTTTTGCCATTGCATATTACTATTTTACTATGAATAAAAATGTATCAACTGTTGTCTCTTCAACAGTTGCCGGAGCTGAAGAATTTGGAGATGACTTTGATGAATGATGTACAACAAAAAATAACAAAAAAAGATATTCGTAATGCCGCGTTCAGATATATGTTTATGGCATGTAACACTTTTAATTATGAGAATCAACAGGGACCAGCAGTTGTTTATGGATTAAATAAAGTTTTAAGAAAAATCTATCCAAATGATGATGAATATGTTGCATCATTGAATAATCATTTTAAGTATTTTAATACTACTACTTGGATGGCTAATATCTTATTAGGTGCAAGTATAGCAATGGAAGAAAAAGATGGTGTTGAATCTTTAGATACGGTACAAAATTTTAAAACTGGTATGATGGGACCACTTGCTGGTGTAGGTGATACCTTAATTTGGGTATTATATCCAACAATCATGGGCTCAATTGCAGCATATATGGGATTAGAAGGGAATCCAATTGGTGCAATAATTTGGTTAGTTTTGAATGTTTTCTTCCTATTTTTCCGATTTAAATTATTTGATATCGGATATGATTCTGGTTTGAAGTTGATAACCGGATTAGGTGAAAAATTAAATATTTTTACTGAATCTGCTTCAATCATGGGTTTAACGGTTGTTGGAGCTTTAATCCCATCTGTAGTTAAAATGAAGATTTCGACAGTATTTACTACAGGAGATGTTAAGCTAGTAATTCAAGACGATATTCTTGATAAAATCATGCCAGCGCTATTACCTGCAGTGATGACTTATTTAGTTTACAAATTGTTAGCGAATAAGAAGTTATCCGTAATTCAAATTATTTTTGGAATTATTATTCTATCTTTAATTCTGTCTTACTTTGGCATTTTATCAGTTAATTAAAAGGAGAAAATATGACAAAAGTTATTATTGCAAGTCATCATCATCTTGCAACTGGGATGAAGGATACTATAGAGTACTTAATCCCATCTATTGGAAAAATTGATGTAATTGCAGCCTATATTAATAATGAGCCAATTGAAGACGAAATTTCAAAACTTTTAGAAAGTTATCCCGTTGACGAAAAAGTTCTGATTTTTACAGATTTGCTTGGTGGATCGGTGAATCAAACTTTTATTAGGTATATGAGCAAAAGAAATTTGTTTCTTGTAACAGGGATGAATTTACCAATTATTATGACGCTTTTGTTATCTATTGAAAGCGAAGATTTATCTGAAGAGTTAATTAGAAAGTCTATTGATGAAGCAAAGAATCAATTACTTTTTGTGAATGATATATATAATCAAGTGACTGATGAGGATGATGAGTGATGGCAGATGCTTGGTGGAAAAATAGTGTTGTTTATCAAATTTATCCTCAAAGTTTTAAGGATTCAAATGGAGATGGTGTAGGAGACCTGAATGGAATAAAAGAAAAATTACCGTATCTCCATAAGTTAGGAATTGATGTTATTTGGCTTAATCCTATCTATGAATCACCATTGGTGGATAATGGATACGATATCAGTGATTATGAAAGAATCCTATCAATTTATGGGACAATGGAAGATTTTCAAGAATTATTAGCAGAAGCTCATAAATTAGAAATAAAGATTATTCTGGACTTGGTTGTGAATCATACCAGTGATAAGCATTCATGGTTTATTGAATCTAGAAAAAATAAAAATAATCCATATTCTGATTACTATATTTGGAAAGATCCTAAGCCAGATGGTAGCGAACCTAATAATTGGGGTTCCACTTTTGGTGGATCTGCATGGGAGTATGTTCCAGAACGAAATCAATATTATTTACATTGTTTTGCCAAGGAACAACCAGATTTAAATTGGGAAAATCCAACGGTACGTCAAGAAATTCAAAAAATGATGACCGAATGGTTTGATTTAGGAATTGATGGTTTTAGGATGGATGTAATTACATTGATAAGTAAAAGGCAGGACTATCCTGACGCACCGGGTGGAGTTCCATACACTAAATCTTATTATGTAGGAGCTTCAAATGGCCCACGAGTTCATGAGTTTTTACATGAACTAAATCAGGAAGTTCTAAGCCGATATAATGTAATGACAGTTGGTGAAGCTCCAAATACAAACAGTGATCAAGCTTTGCAGTATACTCTGCCCGAAAATGAAGAATTGAATATGGTGTTTCATTTTGATCACATGCACTTGGATTATGGTAGATATGGTAAGTTCTCAGATATACGCTTTAAAGTAAGTGATTTAAAATCAGTTTTAACAGAGTGGCAATTGAAGTTAGAAAAAGGGTGGAATTCACTATACTGGAGTAATCACGATCAACCAAGAGCTGTCACTCGATTTGGTGATGATGGTGAATTTAGGGTACAGTCAGCAAAGATGTTAGCTACCTTATTGCATATGATGAAGGGAACTCCGTATGTTTTTCAAGGTGAAGAGTTGGGGATGAAGAATGTTCATTTTGATTCTGTAGAGAATTACAAAGATATCGAGACTAAATATTTTTATGAACTTATGAAGGAAAATGGTGAATCTTCATCTTATATAAATAATTCAATTTATTTAAAATCTAGAGATAATGCGAGAACACCGTTCCCATGGAATGGAAATAAAGAAGAAGGATATGGTTTTTCAAGTGGAAACCCTTGGATACAGTATTCTCCAGACAATTCTTCTATAAATGCAGAAGCCTGTCTTGAAGATTCAAACTCAGTTTTTTATTATTATCAAAAATTAATCAGCTTGAGGCGTGATTACCCAATTATAATTCATGGGAAGTATGAATTGATAAACGAAGAAGATAGTGATGTCTTTAGTTATGTACGGGAATATAATAAACAAATTTTGTTAATTGTGTGTTCATTCTCTAAACAACCTACTACCTCACAAGTACCATCGAATCTGATTGGTAGTCAAGTAAAATATTTAATTGGAAATTATGAATCAGAACTTAAACAACTTCCAAAATTTTTTGAATTGAAACCTTTTGAGGCTCAAGTTTTCTTAATAGAACAATAAAGATTTTTGCAAAACTTTGAATAGAACCTATTTGTCGAGTATAGTGAGAGCTAATACTATTAAGTTTAAATACTAGAGCAAAATTCAATTGAAATAGGGAATTTATAAAATCTATTCATGAGGAAACGTATGATATCAAATTTTTTTAAACTTGATATTGTGCGTTTTTTGATTTTGTTTCTTCTACTAACTTATTTATTGAAGCCTAATTCAATCAAATATGAGTTCGGATGTATATAATCTATGAAGAAGATGTTTTATCTTTAATTCTATGTTTGTTTATGATAGAATTAAATTGTTTTATAGGATTTTCAAATGGATATGCACTTTTAATAACAACACCGATTTTGAAAATAATGATGTAAATAAAAAGGATGAAAAAATGAATTTTGAACAGCATGTTGAAGTTAACTATGATAGTTTAACAATGAGTGAAAAAGAGATGTTGCAGTTCATTGTTCAACATAAAGAATTAATTGTATCAAAAACGATAGTAGAAGTAGGAGAACTTTTATTAACTTCAAAAAGCACTGTTTTGAGATTAGCGAAGAAGATTGGTTTTAGAGGTTTTACAGATATGAGATATTCGATTCAAGATTCAATCTCTAAAACAAAATCAGTGGATAAAATAGACTTGTTATCTCAATTACAAATGGATATACAGAAAACATTTCGATTTGCTACAGAATTAGATTTTTTGCCCATTTTAAAAAAAATTTATGAAGCTTCCCAAGTAATATTGTATGCCACTGGTTTCACTCAAAACAATTTTACGAAAGAGTTGTCAAATGAATTATTCTTAAGTCATCGTCCAAATTATCTTGTTTCAGGGGAAACGAATTTTTCCATGCTAGCTGATAATTTGAATAAAGATGATTTAGTGATAATTACATCATTGAGTGGAAATACTAAAGGAATACAAACAACTATAAATAAATTAAATGCAAAGGGAGTTACTATTATTGGTGTAACGGAGTTTAGCGATAATTTTCTAAAGAATAATTCAACGTATCAATTGTTTTATGAAATTAGTAGAATAGACGAAAATCCAGACCTTGATAGTCGCTCTATGTCTTGCTTATATATTGTATTAATGATTTTGGCAAGAAAATATAGAGAATTTGTAAATAAGTTAGTTGATTAAAGATGATTATTCCTGATGTTTTTTATAGCTTAAAATAAAATTATGATTAACCTAAAAAATTTTAAAACGTTTTTAAAATGACTAAAATGATTACAGTACATTAGTTAAAAATGAAAAAGAAATTACATAGAAACATGGTATAATGTAACTATAGGAGGTAGTATATGTCCTTAGATATAGATAAAGAAAAGATGACAATCATGGGAGTAGCTTTTGAAAACCGCTCCGTTTTTAAGAGTGTTTGGTATGCTTTAAGTACAAATATGATTGAAGGATGGCGACCTACGGTTAGTGATGTTGAAAAATTACGAGATGAAGCTCTTGCTCTGGGGATGGCTTAATGAAGCGTAAATGTTATGATTCTTATGACTATATTGATCCGAATAATTTATATACCTATCCAGATTCTTCAGTTCTAAGAAATAAGCAGGAAGAACGAGATGAGCAAAAAGCACGCGATCTTGAATATCGTATGGTTGCTAGTAAGAGTTTGAAATTATTTATCAATCCTATCCCAGTTTATAGTGTAGAAGATATATTGAAAATTCATCAATTTTTGTTTGAAGATATGTATCATTGGGCAGGTGAATTTAGAAAAGTCAATATTTCAAAAAGTGGTAATGCTTTTATGCCGATTCAGTCTTTCGATACAGCACTTACTTACCTTAATAATTTGATAGATAGATTTCATGACAATGCCAATAGTAGAAAAGAAGTCGTTCACTTATTGGTCGAAATTTTAGATAATCTCAATTATTTTCATCCATTCCGTGAAGGAAACGGTAGAACGCAGAGGGAGGTTATTCGTTCTTTAGCTTTGATGAAAGGTTTTGAATGTGAAATATCAATTGGTGATGATGATGAGATTTATCATTTATATATGGATGGTACAGTTTATGGAGACAAAACTAAATTAACGAAGTTATTTGAAAAAATTCTTTTCAAGTTATGAGTTTATACATTCGACTACCCTGGATAAGAATGCTCTATTGTACTAGAATATTTTATGTAATCTGCACCTTAAAAGTTAGATTTTTTCTATTTAACTTTTAGGGTGCAGTTCATTTTGCTATGGCATAATAGTAAATCTTGTGAGGTTTTGTAGCAAGTATTCAAATAAAAAGCGCATACTATCAGGCGTAAAAGCTTGATAGTATACGTTTCATCCTAGCAATATTTACTGGATGTTTTTCTCAAACTGACTTTTTAAGAAGTTACCTTATCAGCAATTTTAAAGAAATTTTTGGAGATATGTTAGACTGAAAGATATTGTCCTGATGATAATCTAAAAAATTATCATTTAACTTATCTTTGGAAAAACTGTAGAATGTCAAAAATTACTACAGACCTTGAATTTTACTTATCATTTCAATGATTTAGATTGCTTACATTTTGTTTTGATAAGTTTTACGGTAATCTCCAGGAGAAAGTCCAGTCCTTTGTTTAAAAATTTTAGTAAAGTAAGAATAATTATCATACCCTACTTGACAAGATACTTGTGATATCGATATATTTGTTTGAGATAGGAGAGATTTAGCAGCATTAATGCGTTTATCCGTTATATATTTAACAAGAGTTTCTCCAGTTTCTTTTTTAAAAATTCTAGCTAAATGATCTGCGCTGAGATAAACCATATCTGCTAATATAGAACGATTTATATCTTCATAGTAGTGATGATCTATGTATTCGACGATGCGTTGAATACTATTTTTTTGATTTTCAATGTTTGTTGCAAATTTCTTAGCATGTGACCAGTAATAATCAAAGTAATCCTGAAAAGATTCAATTGAATGAAAGCGTCGTTGGAATAGGAAATCATGAGTGCTGTTTTGGAATAATTTATGAGCTGAAATTCCATTTTGATCTAGATATATTCCTATTTGTTGAGTCCAATCTAGTAAAATTTGTTGTAGTGTGAAAGTAGGAATTTGAGAATTGTAAGCAAGTGAATCAATTTTTTCTCTTAATTCATATTCGCTTAAGCTATCTAAAAAAGTAATTGAAAGAGTTTCTGTTTTGAAAGAAGTTGGGAAACTATGTGGAACACATGTAATAGTATTCCAATAAGAAACATACTGTTCATTATAAGTGTAGAGTTCTTTGGTATGAAATAAAATATCGGATATTTTATGGCAACTCTTATATATAATGTTTGAGTATTTACTAAAGTTATTAGAAATTTGAGAATGAATCTCATATGCCAATTTGTCACTACGTTTGGATGAGTCTACTCTAAAGAGACAAACATATTGATCAACCTGGCTTTCCATTTTGAATAGACTTATCAGCTTATAAGAAGGTTGTGAAATTCTTTGAAGTTCTCTTTTTAGTTGAGAAGTCCATGATGGAGTTTCTGCAGAATAATCTTCTTCATTAAGATTTATTGTTAAAACTGCAAGGAAAAAATACTGGTGTTTTTGAAGAATAAAATCTTGTTTGCTTGCTATATTTTCTAGCTCATCAATGCGAGAAATTTGAGGTTTTCTAAGGTAATCATACCAGAAGTTATCTTCTATTTGTAAAAGTGCATCATTTTTTCCGTTTAAGTTATGATTCTCAATTTTACTAATGGCTTTTTGAATAATAAATTCTAATTTTTCAAAGTTAATGGGTTTTAGATAGTATTCGAAGCTTTGTAATTCAATTGCTTTTTGAGCATAGTTGAAGTCGGCGTAATTGGTTAAAAAAATTGTTTTTATATCATATTTTTCATTTCTAATCCACGATAAGAGTTCGAGGCCGCTGCCTTGAGGCATTTCTATATCGCTTATCATGAGATCAATAGGATTCTCTCTAATAATATTTTGAGCTTGAGTGAGGCTATAGGCAACATAAACAGTGTCAATGTGTAGTTTAGCCCAATTTATTTTCTCTCGTAAAGCTTCAATGATAAAGCGATCGTCATCAACTAATAAAATGTTCATTATAACCTCCGTCTATAATCTTGTATGGAATAAGTAAAAGAATTTTAGCCCCACCTTCTTCATTATTTTCAAATGTAATAGTATAGTCGTTGGGATAGAGAAGATTTAAACGTTCGATGGTGTTTGTTATCCCGATATGATGTCCATCTTCTGTTATTAGAGACTGTTTCTGATTTAGTTTTGATAAAATTTCTTCAGAGAAACCTGGACCATTATCCTCGATACAAATCTGAATATAATCTGAGTTCTCAGTTTTTACTTTTTTTATCGATAGCAAAATTGTAAATAAATCCTGAAATGAAAAACCGTGTTTGATTGTGTTTTCAATAAATGTTTGTAACAGTAATGATGGGACAAGAGTATTTTGTAGGTCATCATTGTAGTTTAGTGAAAAGTAGATGCTATTTCCATATCGAATTCGTTGTATTTCTAAATAATCTTTAATATGCTGAACTTCATCTTTGAGTTCTGAAAAATCTTGATTAGCCATAAATAAATGACGGAGATAATTTGAAGTTAGGATAGTTAACTCTTCAATTTCCTTATAGTTTTTTGTTTGAAGCATACTATGAATCATTGATAACATATTTAAGTAGAAATGCGGACGAATTTGGTTCTTAAGATAATTAAGTTCTATCTTCTTAAGTTCTAGTTGTGAATGGTATTCTCGTATTTTTAATTCTTGCATGTCAAATATTACTTTATTAAGTTTATCATTTGCCTTATCAATTTCTAGTATACCTTCAGATATAAAAAATTCAGAAGGGGGGATGGAGTCTCCGAGTTGAGAGAGTCGTTCAGTGAGTCTTGTTATAGGTTTAATCATCCACTGACGAATATACAGGATAATGATGATTGATAAAATGGTGATAATAATAGGAACAGCTGATAAAAATACTTCTAAGAGTGTAATGTTTCTAAAGGCTTCAGCATAATCGACTAAAACATAAATATCGAAAGGTAAATGTGTTTTTTCATTTTGTGCATGAATCAGGTAGTTTTCGGAGGGGATATTATTAGGCTCTTTTAGGGAAAGTTTACCATTATTTCCAATATTGAGTTTTCTTAGAGGTTTTAGGATATCTTCTGAAGATATGACGGCATAAATGATTTTTCCTTCGTAATGAACAGATTTAACTAAGTATTCGCTGTTTTTAGTAGTTACATTTTTCCATTTACGGTCACTTATATCACTACGCAATGATTTTAGATTTGATTTTAACAGTAGATAATCTTCATATGGAATATAAAGATTGGAGACATTTATAAAATAATCAGTACTATCGGTTTCTAATAAGAATGTCATATGAGTTTCATTTTGATATTCAAACTCTGTAAAGCTAGTTTGAACTTTTTTAAGATTTTCTTGATACTCAAGAAACGTTTGTATATGATTTAATTTCTCTAAAGATTCATTATGCGTTATTGTTGAGTACATAAAGCGTTCTACAGAATGCAATTTCTCATTAACAGAATCAGCATAAATTTCAATTGAACTACGTAGGTGTACTATATTTTGGTTTTTAATAAAATTTCTGGTTATGTTACTCATAGCAATATTGATTAAAATATTTATCAATAGTAGTACAAGTAGGAGTTTAAAGAAAAAATGAATGGAATGTTTTTTTGATAAGTCGTGATTTAATTTCATATACTATTCTCCTCTTAAAATTATAGCACTTTGAAAATATGATATCATGTAACAAAACAGATATGTTTTATCAAGATGTCGGAAAAGTAATAGTTCTCAGAAATGATAAACTGAAAAATTGATAAATCTAGTCCAAAAAGTTCTATTAAGGGAATTCTATATGGTGTAAAATAATCGTAGAAAATCAGATGGGAGGAAAAACATGAAAGTAGCATCTCAACTTCATAAAATAAAATTAAAGCATAGTATTCCGTTATATATATTACTTTTTCCTTCAATATTGCTATTAATTTTATTTTCCTATATTCCCATGTTGGGACTAATTATTGCATTTAAAGACTATTCACCAGCCAATGGTATCTTTGCTAGTCAGTGGGTAGGATTTAAGTACTTTACTCAATTTTTCTCATCATTCCAATTCGGGACAACTATGTTCAATACATTAAAAATTTCACTTTATAGTATTGTAGTAGGATTCCCCTTACCTATTATACTAGCTATCATTAGTAATCAGTTAAGAGTTGGGAAATTTAGAAAAATATTTCAAGTGACAACCTACTTACCCCATTTTATCTCTACAATGGTTATGTGTGGGATGATTATCTTATTTTTATCTCCTACTAGTGGTTTGTTAGCGAATGTATTTAAGTCTGTTGGAATCACTATTCCAGATTTTTTATCAAAACCTAGTCATTTTGCAGGTGTTTATGTTTGGAGTGATGTATGGCAACATATTGGTTGGGATAGTATTATTTATCTAGCAGCGCTTTCTGCAATTGATCCTACATATTATGAGGCTGCAACTATGGATGGTGCCTCTAGGTTACAAAAAATTCGGCATATAGAATTACCATTACTTTTGCCGACTGCTATGATTTTATTAATATTAAGAGCAGGTAGTTTATTAAGTGTAGGGTTTGAGAAGGTGTTACTACTACAGAATCCTCTTAATTTAGCAGGAAGTGAGATAATTTCGACCTATGTTTATAAAGTTGGTATGGTGAACTTTCAGTATAGTTATTCGACAGCTATAGGGTTATTTAACACCGTAGTCAATCTAATAATTTTGTTATCTGTTAACTGGTTCTCGAAAAGATATACTAGAACGGGTCTTTTTTAAAGGAAGGAGTGCTCAAGGTGAAATGGTTTCATAAATCAAGAAAAACAAACTCTGAATTATTATTTGATATAGTTACCTATGGTTTAGCAATTTTCCTTATCTTGTTAATTGTTTATCCGTTATGGTTTGTAGTGATTGCATCTTTTAGTAATCCTTCAGATGTTGCAAATGGAAAGGTATGGTTTATTCCTAGAGAATGGAAATTAGATGGATATTTACGTCTTATTCAACAACCTTTATTCTTACGTAGCTATCTAAATACCATTTTATATACTGTTGTTGGTACCTTAGTTGCTTTAGTAGTCAATATTCCAGCTGGTTATGCTTTATCTAGAAAAGAATTAGTTGGTAGAAAGTGGATGAGTATTCTATACATAATCCCTATGTTTGTATCAGGTGGCTTGATTCCTACCTACTTAACAGTAAAGAATGTAGGCTTGATTGATACATTTTGGGTAATGGTAATCCCTTTTGCAGTTTCATCATACAATATTATTGTTGCTAGAACTTTCTTTAATAATAGTATTCCAGACGGGATGTGGGAGGCTGCGCAAATTGATGGATGTGGTACAATTCGTTATTTTATTAAGATAGTCGTTCCTTTATCAAAAGCTATTATAGCAGTTATTGGACTTTGGACTGCAGTTGGTATTTGGAATTCGTGGTTTAATGCTTTAATTTATTTAACGAATGAAAATTTACAACCATTGCAATTAATTTTACGACGTTTACTAATTAGTAATCAAATGTTACAATCGCAAGCAACAGGAGAAGTTGCATCAGATCTTCGTATCAAAGCTGATATGATGAAATATGCAGCAATTGTTATTTCAACTGCTCCGATTATGTTGTTGTATCCCTTTGTTCAAAAATATTTTAATCAAGGCGTAATGATTGGCGCCTTGAAAGAATAGGAGAAAATCATGAAAAATAAATCATTTACATATTTGTTCTTAGGAACAGTTACACTTGCTGGCTTAACAGCCTGTGCAAATTCCAATAATGCGAATAAGGACGATAAGTCTGGAGAAGATTCTTATAAAATCACAACTGTTCGTTGGTCTGACTGGGGAGAAGATTATCATAAAGGTTTTCTAACAGATTCTGCCAAGGAAGCAGGTATCGATGTTAAATGGGATACACTTGTAGCCGCAGATTGGGCAGATAAGAAGTCTGTTTTGGTTGCTAGCGGAGATTTACCAGATGCATTTTTGGGTTCAAATGCATTTACAGATTCAGAAATTGCTCAGAACCAATCTCTATTTATCCCATTGGAAGATTTAATCAAGGAAAACATGCCTAATTTAACTAAGGCTATGGAGAAAGAACCTAAGATTAAAGCTATGATTACTTCACCAGATGGTCATATCTACAGCCTACCTAAAAAATTACCGATGCGCCCTACTGTAGCAAATCAGCTATTTATTAATAAAAAGTGGCTAGATAATCTAGGATTAAAAGTTCCAGAAACTTATGATGATTTAGTAAAAGTACTACAAGAATTTAAGGATAAAGATGCGAACGGAAATGGAGACGCTTCTGATGAAATTCCATTCGGAGCAGGAAACTTTGATCCAACATTTTCATATATTCTTCCGTTCAATAATCGTTTAGGTGCAGATAATACATATGAAATGTCTGTAAAAGATGGAAAACCAGTCTACCTTCGTACAGAGGAAAGTTATAAACAAGGGATTGCAGCAATGCATGAAGCTTATAAAAAAGGTTTGATTGATCCGGAAATCTTTACAGAAGATACCTCTATGAGTGTTGCGAAACGTATGGATAAGGGAGTATCTAGAGTAGGTGTTTCTAGTGGTTGGACAGCAGATGCAACGTTTGGATTACATTCAAGTGAGTATATTGCTCTACCTGCTTTAAAAGGTATGGATGGAAAACAATATGTCTTTTCTGATCCAGATCATTACAACTACGGTCGCAATGAAATTTTGATTACAAATAAGAGCAAAAACCCTGCTAAATTATTGAAATGGTTGGATAAATTATATACAGATGAAGCAAGTATTCAGAATTTCTATGGATCATTTGGAATAGCTACTGAAAAGAATGGTGATAAGTTTAAAGTGTTACCTCCTAAAGATGGTAAATCAGCTGATGAATGGGCATGGATTAATTCACTTCGAGATTTTGGTCCTAAATACGTAAGCGATGATATCAATAGTCGCGTAGAAATCGATCAAACACAAGGTGATGGATTGAAATTGAAGATGGACCAAGATTTGAAACAATTTGCGTTGCCAGCTTACCCTAATGTGATTTATTCACAAGAAGAACTCAACAAATTATCATCAATCTATGTGAGTATTGAATCTTATGTCAAACAACAAGCATCTAAATGGGTAGTTGAAGGCGGCATAGAAAAAGAATGGGACTCATACAAAGAAACTCTTAAGAATATGGGATTGGACGAATTTATGAAGATTCAACAGGAAGCATATAATCGTTACCAAAAAGAAGTAAAAGAGTAATACTTTATATGAACTCTTGGTTGTATAAACAAGGGACTAGCTAATTACAGGAAGCGAGACTGATAACATCAAATTATCTCGCTTCCTTTATTCTAATTTTTAAAGAAATTTGGAAATGTTTTTTAAATAATTTAGGTAATATTTTTGTGCAACTGACATTCTAAAATATAGAGTTAAGACGATTGATTTTATGGAGAATATATTATGCAAAAATTATTTTCATTAGATGGAAAAGTGGTTAGAATTTTAACTTTTTTGACAGATTTAATTATTTTAAATACTCTATTTATTGTTAGTTGTATTCCAATAGTTACAATTGGGGCATCATTAACTTCTCTTACGACAATGTGGTATCGTATTTTAAAAGGTAAAGATACCGATATTGCTTATCATTATTTTCGGATCTTTAGACAAAATTTTAAACAATCAACTTTTATTTGGTTGTTTATCCTCCTAATAGAATTACTTTTATATGTGAACTATTGTCTTTGGGGCTATTCAAGTTTATTTTCAGAGTATAGTTTATTGTTAGTGTTGCCCTTTTTATTTGTTATAATACTTTTGATGAGTGTTATTTTTCCCTATATTGGTCTATTTAAAGATAATCTAAAAAATAGTATTGTAAATAGCGTATTAATTTGTCTTTTAAATCCAATACAAGCTATCATGTTGGTTTTATTTAATATTTCTGTACTGTATATGAGTTTTAGTAGTCCAGAACGAGTTTTAACAGCTATTTACGTATTTACATTTGGGGGCTTTGCTTTTTGCGGATTGATGAATGTAACGATAACAAATAAAATGTTTGATAAGGTAAAGAAATTTACTAAAAGGAGGAAACCAAATTGAAAATTTTTAAGGGAGAGTTTTATCGAATCTCTGTATTAACAGACAAGTTAGTAAGGTTAGAATACTCTCAAACTGGAAGTTTTGAGGATAGAACGACACAACTTATCTATAATAGAGATTTTGGCCAAGTTTCGTTAGATTATATCGAGACATCAAACGTACTAGATATTATGACGGACTATTTTCATTTGCACTTTAATAAAGGAGAATTTAACGCCGAAAATTTATTTATAGAATTAAAAGGAAATTTTGCCGTATATGGTAGTCGCTGGTATTTTGGTGAATCTATTGAAACGTTAAAAGGAACAGCTCGGACTTTGGATAAGGCAGATGGAGCAATTTCGTTAGAAGATGGAATTATTAGCCGAAATGGTATAGCCTTATTGGATGATTCTCAAGGATTTATTTGGGATGAACAGTCTGGTTATATTGAGAGAGAAAATCAAATTGACCTGTATTTCTTTGCCTATGGGCATGATTATAGAGGAGCAATCAGAGACTTTTACCATTTGACTGGTTCAACACCCTTGTTGCCAAGATATGCTTTAGGCAATTGGTGGAGTAGGTATTGGCCTTATACGTCAGATGAATACTTGGATTTAATAGATAGATTTGAAACAGAGAAAATTCCATTATCTATCGGTGTGTTAGATATGGATTGGCATATAACTGAAATTCCAGCCCGTTTTGGAAGTGGCTGGACAGGATATAGTTGGAATAAAAACTTAATACCTAATCCAGAACAGTTATTGCAACAACTTCATGATAGAAAGTTAAAACTCTCTTTAAATGTCCATCCTGCTGATGGTATACGGGCTTATGAAGAAGCTTATCCTCGAGTTGCCAAACGATTAGGGTTAAATGTAGAATTAGAAGAACCTGCCATTTTTGATTTTTTTAATCCCTCTTTTAGGGAATCCTACTTTAAATATGTTCATTATGAGCTAGAAAAGCAGGGAGTAGATTTTTGGTGGATTGACTGGCAACAAGGGACACAAGGCATGTTGGATCCACTATGGCTTTTAAACCATTATCACTATCAGGATAGTTGTAAAAATGCAGAAGGTGGCTTGATTTTATCAAGATATGCAGGTCCGGGTAGTCACCGATACCCTGTTGGTTTTTCAGGAGATACCATTATTAGTTGGAATTCGTTAAGATTTCAACCTTATTTTACAGCGACAGCATCTAACATCGGTTATAGTTGGTGGAGTCATGATATCGGTGGACACATGCTGGGGGATTATGACGAGGAGCTACAAACTAGATGGCTACAGTTTGGCGTTTTTAGTCCGATTACTCGATTACATAGTTCTAGAAGTCCTTTTAATAGTAAAGAACCTTGGTTTTTTTCAGAAACAACATCTAAGATTATGAAGAAATACCTTCGTTTGAGACATCAGATGATTCCATATCTATATACCATGAATGTAAAGACACATGAAGAAGGTGCCCCATTAATCAGCCCAATGTATTATTTCTACCCAGAGAATGATGAGAGCTATAATGTTCCAAACCAATACTTTTTTGGAACAGAACTGATGGTGGCTCCCATTGTAGAAAAGATGGATTTGGCATTCCAATCTGCAAAAGTGGATGTATGGTTCCCTGAAGGTGAATGGTATGACTTCTTTTCAGAGAAAAAATATACAGGTGGTGTGAAGTTAAGTGTTTATAGAGACATTTCGACTATACCTGTGTTTGCAAAAAGTGGTGCAATCATTCCTTTGGTTGGTTCCGAGATAGATATGGGTGTTGATTTACCTGAAATTGTAGATTGGTATGTATTCCCAGGCAAACAACATTCTTTTGAAATGATTGAAGATCAAAATGGTCAAAGATATAAAACAAGATTATCAATCGATTGGGAAATGGGAATGCTAGAGTTAGCATTACAAGGAGATTCTAGTATCGTTCCAAGCAATAGAAAACATAGAATTCATTTTAAAGGAACGAATGTGTCTATAATTGAATTGCCAAATAAGAATGATACAGCTAGATTTGAATGTAAAGATAATAAAATACCATCTCTGAATGATGAAGTTTTTAGACTACTAAAGACAGCTTCTCTTCCATATGAATTAAAAGATAGATTGTTAAATCAATTCATCAATGCGAAAAATTCTCATGAGTTAATGAATATCTTGCATCATCAGGATAAGGAATTGAGAGGGCGTTTGTTGGAAATGATATTTACTAGCGAAAACTAATTGAGATAATTAGAAAGTCATTTGTTTAGTGTATATGAAGCTTCGGTATGGTATTTGTTATCATTGGTCACATTGAAAATGTGAAATAAGCACCTACAACATAGACTTTACAACACTTCATGTTTCATATCATGGGGTGTTTTTCTATTTAAGTCAAAGCCCATCAAAAAATCCCACTATTCATTAGGCTAAAGGAAACCTAATCATAGTGAGATTGTGAAATTATAGTAGGGTTCGTATGGCCTCTTCAATTTGTTTGGGGTCTGTTTTGGAAGAGAAGCGTTCAACGACCTGTTCCATCACGACCAATGAGAAACTTAGCGAAATTCCATTCAATTCGTTTTCCCAGTGGGCCAGATTTCTGGTCTTTTAACCAGACATAGAGAGGATCTGCCTCCTTACCGTTGACCTTGATTTTGGCAAAACGTGGGAAGGTGGTCTGATAATGTAGGCTACAGAAGGTGTTGATTTCCTCTGCGCTACCTGGTGCTTGTCCCATAAACTGATTGCAAGGGAAGTCTAAAATCTCAAAACCTTGTTCTTGATAGTGATCATAGAGTTCTTGAAGTTCTTGGTACTGGGGCGTTAAACCACATCCAGTAGCAGTGTTGACAACCAAGAGAATCTTACCACGATAGCTTTCCAAGGGAGTTGATTGGTTGTTTTGGCCTAAAACGGAAAAATCATAAAGTGAAGTCATGAGGGCCTCTTTTCTTTTTCTACATTGTAACAGTTTTTACTTTTTTCGTCGAGTCGGATGGAAGATGTTGTTGAAAAATAGGTCCTTGATACAATAGAAACCGTTTACGAACAGCTTAAAAAAATGGTGTGGTTTAATTAAGCCGGGTTACTTAGTTGCTATAAATCTCTAATTTGAGATTTAGTTCCTATTGATTTATTGGAGTGTATACATGCAAACAAAAACAAAGAAACTCATTGTGAGTTTGTCTTCACTTGTTTTATCAGGATTTTTATTACATCATTATCTGACAGTTGGAGCGAAAGAAACGACTACGAATACCATTCAGAAAAGCCAGAAGTTCAGTATCAGCAAAGGGATACAAAAATTTAGTTGAAAATGGTGATTTTGGTCAGACGGAGGACGGAAGCAGTCCGTGGACAGGAAGCAAAGCTCAGGGGTGGTCAGCTTGGGCAGACCAGAAGAATAGTTCTGCAGATACCTCAACTCGAGTTATTGAGGCTAAGGATGGGGCTATCACTATCTCAAGCCATGAGAAATTAAGGGCAGTGGTTCACCGTATGGTTCCTATTGAAGCTAAGAAAAAGTATAAACTGCGTTTCAAGATTAAAACAGATAATAAAGTCGGGATTGCTAAGGTTCGTATCATTTAGGAAAGTGGTAAGGACAAGCAATTGTGGAATTTTGGAACGACGTCAGGAACAAAGGACTGGAAGACCATTGAAGCAGACTATAGCCCGACTTTAGATGTTGATAAAATCAAGCTGGAGTTATTCTATGAAACGGGAACTGGGACTATTTCTTTTAAGGATATTGAGCTGGTAGAGGTAGCAGACCAGCCTTCTGAGGATTCTCAAACAGATAAACAGCTCGAGGAAAAGATTGATTTACCAATTGGGAAAAAACATGTCTTTGCTCTTGCAGACTATACTTATAAGGTAGAAAATCCTGATTTTGCTTCAGTCAAAAATGGAATTTTAGAACCTCTTAAGGAAGGGACAATCAATGTCATTGTCAGTAAAAATGGCAAGGAGGTGAAAAAGATTCCTTTGAAGATTCTAGCCTCTGTTAAGGATGCATACACAGCCCGTTTGGATGACTGGAATGGTATCATCGCTGGGAATAAATACTATGATTCTAAAAATGAACAGATGGCCAAATTAAACCAGGAACTGGAAGGAAAGGTGGCTGATAGCCTATCCAGTATTTCAAGTCAGGCGGGCCGCACCTATTTGTGGGAAAAATTTTCAAATTATAAAACGTCTGCGAATCTAACTGCCACTTATCGGAAATTGGAGGAGATGACCAAGCAAGTGACCAATCCTTCTTTTCGTTATTATCAGGATGAAACCGTTATTCGAACAGTTAGGGATTCCATGGAATGGATGCATAAACATGTCTACAATAGTGAAAAAAGCATTGTTGGGAGTTGGCGGGATTATGAAATCAGTATACCTCGTGCCATCAACAATACCTTGTCTCTGATGAAAGAATACTTCTCTGATGAGGAAATTAAAAAGTATAGAGATGTGATTGAAAAATTTGCGCCAGATCCCGAATATTTCCGAAAGACGACTGATAACCCATTTAAGTCCCTAGGTGGAAACTTAGTGGATATGGGAAGGGTAAAAGTAATAGCTGGTTTACTGCGCAAGGATGACCAAGAAATTTCTTCTACCATTCGTTCGATTGAGCAAGTGTTCAAGTTGGTAGACCAAGGTGAAGGTTTTTATCAAGATGGATTCTATATTGACCACACCAATGTTGCCTATACAGGTGCTTATGGGGATCTCTTGATTGCTGGCCTGTCTCAACTGTTGCCAGTCATTCAAAAGACCAAGAGCCCAATCAATAAAGATAAAATGCAAACTATGTACCACTGGATTGATAAATCGTTTGCCCCTTTGCTGGTGAATGGAGAGTTGATGGATATGAGTCGTGGACGCTCGATCAGTCGTGCAAATTGCGAGGGGCACGTGGCCGTAGTAGAAGTGCTAAGAGGGATTCACCGGATAGCGGATATGTCTGAAGGAGAAACCAAACAACGTTTGCAGAGTCTTGTGAAGACCATTGTTCAATCGGATAGTTATTATGATGTCTTTAAGAATTTGAAGACTTATAAGGATATCAGTTTGATGCAATCTTTGTTAAACGATGCTGGAGTCGCAAGTGTTCCAAGAATCAGTTACCTATCTGCCTTTAATAAGATGGGTAAAACAGCCATGTACAATGCAGAGAAAGGGTTTGGATTTGGCTTGTCACTCTTTTCCAGTCGTACCTTGAATTACGAACACATGAACAAGGAAAACAAACGTGGTTGGTATACGAGTGATGGGATGTTCTATCTTTACAATGGCGATTTGAGTCACTATAGCGATGGCTATTGGCCAACAGTTAATCCATATAAGATGCCTGGTACGACAGAAACAGATGCTAAGAGATCGGATAGTGATACAGGTAAAGTTCTACCGTCTGCTTTCGTTGGAACGAGCAAACTAGATGAGGCCAATGTGACAGCAACCATGGATTTCACTAACTGGAATCAAACACTGACTGCTCATAAGAGCTGGTTTATACTGAAGGATAAGATCGCCTTTTTAGGAAGCAATATCCAAAACACTTCAACAGATACTGCTGCAACTACAATTGACCAGAGAAAACTGGAATCAAGTGTTCCATATAAAGTCTATGTCAATGATAAAGAAGCCTCCCTCACGGAACAAGAAAAGGATTATCCTGAAACCCAAAGTGTCTTCTTAGAATCGTCCGATTCGAAAAAGAATATTGGTTACTTTTTCTTTAAGAAGAGTTCAATCAGTATGAGTAAGACTGTCCAAAAGGGATCTTGGAAGGATATCAATGAAGGACAGTCAGACAAGGAAGTTGAAAATGAATTTCTTACGATTAGTCAGGCTCATAAGTAAAATGGGGATTCTTATGACTATATGCTCATCCCTAACGTGGATTGTGCCATCTTCAATCAAATGGTAAAAGAGTTAGAAAGTAGTCTCATCGATAACAATGAGACCCTTCAGTCTGTTTATGATGCCAAACAAGGAGTTTGGGGCATTGTGAAATATGATGATTCTGTTTCTACTATTTCCAACCAATTCCAAGTCTTGAAACGTGGGGTCTATACCATTCGAAAAGAAGGGTATGACTATAAGGTTGCCTACTACAATCCTGAAACCCAGGAATCAGCTCCAGATCAGGAAGTCTTTAAAAAGTTAGAACAAGTAGCTCAACCACAAACTCAGGATTCAAAAGAAAAGGAAAAATCTGAAGAAGAAAAGAACCATTCGGATCAAAAGAATCTCCCTCAGACAGGAGAAGGTCAGTCAATCTTGGCAAGTCTAGGGCTCTTGCTACTTGGGGCGGCTTATCTATTCCGTAGAGGAAAGAATAACTGATTTGTTCATCATCTAAGATGAATCACATGAAACTGTGGAAAATAGAAAAAATCCGAAGAAGGTCAAACATCTTCGGATTTTTTTCACTTCATTTTATCTGAGTGTAACATACTGTTGGGCAATCTCGCTAATGCGGTCAAAGTCGCCTTGGGAAGCGAGTTTATTGAGTTCGCCACCAATTCCAACGGCGTCTGCACCAGCAGCGAACCATTGAGGAATGTTGTTTAGGCCGACTCCTCCGGTTACCATTACGGAAACTTGTGGGATCGGTGCCTTGACTGCAGAGATATATGCTGGACTGAGAGCACTACCTGGGAAGAGTTTAATGATTTCACTACCAGCTTCAAGTGCAGTCGTTATCTCTGTGAGAGTAATACAGCCTGGAATGTACGGTGTGCTGTAGAGATTGCACATTTTTGCAGTTTCAGCATAGAAAGATGGAGAAACAACGTAATTTGCTCCGGCTAGAATAGCATCTCTAGCAGTTACGGCATCAATCACAGTACCTGCACCGATACAAACACTTTGATCGTCCTGATACAAGTCTACAAGTTCCTTGATGATTTGCCCTGCATACTGATTGGTATAGGCGATTTCAATAGCTTTGATACCTCCCTTGATACAAGCAATTGAGGCTTGCAGTCCTTCTTCCTTTGTATTTCCTCGAATAACAGCGACAATTTTTTGTTTTTTTAGTTCAATAATCGTATCTGATTTGGTCATGTAATTCTCCTAACGAATGATATCTTGTGCATTTGCCAGTAATTTTTCAATACTAGTTTCGGAAGTGGAGAGATGGTCTCCTGGAAGAGTACATTTGAGAGTTGCGCTCGCAACTGCAAAGTCAATGGTAGTTTTTAAGGAGGAATGATGGAGTAGTTGATAAAGGGCACCAGATATAAAGGCATCCCCGCTACCAACTCGTTGATAGACTGCAGTTTTTAGTTGGACAGACTCTTCAAATCGTTCTCCCAGAGCATAGGCCTGATAGACATTTTTGTCTTGTTCATCACTAGAGCGGAGGGTATGGAAAATGGCCTTGAAACCATAGGCTTCTTTTAATTGTCGCATGCGATTTTCCACCTCTTTTAGGCTGGCTCTGTCTCTTGGGAACATCTCTAGATTTTGGTCATCAATCATGAGAGGATCAATACCAAAGCAATAGTCAGCGAAACGTGCAAACTTAGAAAATTCATACTTGGCTTCTAGGACTGAAATCATCTTTGTTCTCAGATTGAGATCCATTGAAACGATAATCCCTCGGCGCTTGGCTTCTTCCAAGAGTAGGAGAAGGAGCGTACGAATCTCTTGACCGATAGCTACAGTGATTCCACTAAAATGAAAATGGCCAATCCCCTGAAAGAGAGAATCCATATCTAGCATGTTTGGCCGAATCTGGCTGATACTCGTATGCTTACGATCGTAGAAAACTTCACTTTGACGACAACCAAAGCCGTTCTCCAAAAAGTAGAGGCCGATTCGATCGCCAAGCCGACAGATTGAACTGGTATCGATTTGGTGCTGTTTCAAGAATGTGAGAAAACGATCTCCAATCTCGTTGGCAGGGAGTGCGGTAAAGACTTTCGTTGAGATACCCAGGGCTTGCAAATTACAAGCGATGTTAATTTCTGATCCGCCAAAATAAGTCGAACTGGCAACATGATCGCCGATACTGGTGGCATCTAATGGTGAGATTCGAATTAATGGTTCGCCAAACAGTAATATTTTCGTCATCCATTAGTTCCTTTCTGGTTTAGAATAGCTTTACTTGGCTGATACTTCTTTCAAATAAGCAGCGACTTCATCATCTTGGCAGTTTTCAAAGAAGTATTCTTGGAAGTATTTGCCAGAGATGGTGTCTTTGAGAAAGTCTTGGTCGATTGTTTTAAGGATGGTCATCAAATTATTGTGGGTGATTTGTTTCACCTCGTTTAAGATACGAGCGTTGCGTTGTTCAGGGACTACACGTTCTCTTGGGTAGCCACCGCCCATTTCTTCAGCAAATAAGCGTTCAAACATTAATTTGAGGGTCAGTTCTGCCCCCCAGCCAAATCCTTTGGCATAAGGGATAGACAAGGCGTTACCACCATTGATTTGAGAATAAAGGTAAGCGTCAGTTGGGTCCACTGCTAGACCACAGACAACACCAGGGAAGCTGTTTAAAGCAAGCATAGCTCCTACACCCGTACCACAGCCGGTAACAACAAAGTCGACTGCTTTTGTATTTAAAAGGATGGCAGCCATTAGGCCGTTTTGTACGTATGTTAATGGGGTTTCACCTTCTTCTCCACGCATACCATAGTTAAATAATTGGTAGCCTTTTTTATTTGTCGCTTCTTTTAGACTATCATAAATAATGTGATTCTTACTAGCTTGACTATTTTCATTGATTAATGCGATTTTCATAAGATCCTCTTTCTATTTTTACTCAGGTTGTTTTCCGATGTAGGCTAAGATACCGCCATCTACATATAGGATGTGGCCATTGACAAAGTCGCTAGCGTCACTAGCGAGAAAGACAGCAGGGCCCATTAAATCTTCAGGATTTCCCCAACGTGCAGCAGGTGTTTTTGAAATGATGAACTGGTCGAATGGATGACGAGAACCATCTTCTTGCAACTCACGAAGAGGTGCTGTTTGAGGAGTGGCAATATAACCCGGTCCGATTCCGTTACATTGGATATTGGCTCCACCGTATTCAGACGCAATGTTGCGGGTCAACATTTTCAAGCCGCCTTTAGCGGCAGCATAAGCGCTAACCGTTTCACGTCCCAGTTCGCTCATCATCGAGCAAATATTGATAATCTTTCCATGCCCTTTCTTTATCATAGAAGGAATGACTGCTTTTGAAACGATAAATGGTGCGTTTAAGTCAATATCGATGACCTTACGGAAATCAGCGGCGCTCATTTCGCACATTGGAACGCGGCGGATAATACCAGCGTTATTAACGAGGATGTCAATGACACCAACCTCTTGTTCGATTTGCTTGACCATGGCTTGGATACCGTCCTCGTCTGTCACGTCACAGACATACCCATGGGCTTCGATGTCAACTTCACGATAAGCTTCAATCCCTTTATTGACCAGGTCTTGATTGATATCATTAAAGACAATAGTAGCGCCGACCTCAGCGTAGGATTTGGCAATAGCAAATCCAATTCCATAAGAAGCGCCGGTGATGAGAGCAATTTTTCCTTTTAAAGAAAACTGCTCAATTGAGAATGATGTATTTGTCATTTGATACTTCCTTTCAAATTTGTTAAGACTTCTCTATAACCAAATTATATTCTAGTAAACCGGTTTTGTCAATAATTAAATATTTTTATTTCTGAAAATCTTTGTTTTCCTAAAAAAACGGAAGATTTTGAAGTTTCTGTCTATTGTAATGGTTAAATAAGCAATGAAAGCGCTAATATTTTTTTTGAAAAAACTATTGACAAGATAAAAATAAAGGTCTACAATGTAAAATATAGAGTAAACCGGTAAACTCAAAAAAGAAAGGAGAAAAGATGAAAATTGTACTTGTAGGGCATGGACATTTTGCCACAGGGATTTATAGTTCTTTACAATTGATTGCAGGCAATCAAGAAAATGTGGAGGCGATTGACTTTGTGGAAGGAATGTCAGCAGATGAACTCAAGCAAAAAATCTTACTTGCAATTTCAAATGAAGAAGAAGTTTTAATCCTAAGTGATCTCTTGGGAGGATCGCCATTCAAGGTTTCTTCTACCATAATGGGAGAAAATCCAGCCAAAACAATGAATGTTCTCTCGGGTTTGAACTTAGCTATGTTAATGGAAGCAGTCTTTGCTAGAATGGCTCATAGCTTTGATGAGGTTGTTAATAAATCAGTAGTGGCGGCTCAGGGCGGAGTCGTAAATGGTAAAGAATTGTTTTCAACGGATGCAGAGGAAGAGGAAGAAGATTTCGAATCGGGTATTTAAAGGGTAAAAGAATGATAAAAAAGGTTACGATTGAAGAAATAAAATCGCCTGAGCGCTTCTTAGAAGTACCACTTCTGACGAAAGAAGAAGTCGGCCAGGCAATCGATAAGGTTATTCGGCAGTTAGAACTCAACCTTGACTATTTCAAGGAAGATTTCCCGACGCCAGCTACCTTTGATAATGTCTATCCAATCATGGATAATACGGAATGGACCAATGGTTTCTGGACAGGAGAACTGTGGTTGGCTTATGAATACAGTCAACAGGATGAATTTAAAAACATCGCTCATAAAAATGTTCTTTCTTTCCTGGATCGTGTCAATAAGAGAGTAGAATTGGATCACCATGATCTCGGCTTCTTGTACACACCGTCTTGTATGGCTGAATATAAGATAAATGGAGATGGAGAGGCCAGAGAGGCAGCCTTGAAAGCTGCAGATAAGTTGATTGAACGCTATCAAGAAAAAGGTGGTTTTATTCAAGCTTGGGGAGACTTGGGCAAGAAAGAGCATTACCGTTTGATTATCGACTGCTTGCTCAACATCCAACTCTTATTCTTTGCTTATCAAGAAACAGGCGATCAAAAATACTACGATATTGCAGAAAGCCATTTCTATGTTTCAGCTAATAATGTAATCCGTGATGACGCTTCGTCCTTCCACACCTTCTACTTTGATCCTGAGACAGGTCAACCCCTTAAAGGTGTAACGAGACAAGGGTATAGTGATGATTCATGCTGGGCACGTGGTCAATCATGGGGAGTCTATGGTATTCCTTTGACTTATCGTCACCTGAAAGACGAGTCCTGCTTTGACTTGTTTAAGGGTGTAACCAATTATTTCTTGAATCGTCTGCCAAAAGATCATGTTTCTTATTGGGATTTGATTTTTAATGATGGTAGTGATCAATCACGAGATTCTTCAGCAACAGCTATCGCTGTCTGTGGGATTCATGAAATGCTAAAACATCTCCCAGAGGTGGATGCTGACAAAGATATTTATAAACATGCTATGCATGCCATGCTTCGTTCTTTGATCGAACATTATGCAAATGATCAATTTACCCCTGGTGGGACAAGTCTCCTCCACGGTGTGTACTCATGGCATTCAGGTAAAGGAGTGGACGAAGGCAATATCTGGGGTGACTACTATTACCTAGAAGCCCTTATCCGTTTCTACAAGGATTGGAACCTATATTGGTAGGAGGAGAAATATGACAATGCCAAATATTATTATGACCCGTATCGATGAACGGTTGATTCATGGACAAGGACAACTTTGGGTAAAATACCTAGGTTGTAATACGGTCATTGTTGCCAATGATGAAGTAAGCACGGACAAGATGCAACAAACTCTGATGAAAACAGTTGTGCCAGACTCAGTTGCCATGCGTTTCTTCCCTTTGCAAAAGGTGATTGATATCATTCACAAGGCCAATCCTGCTCAAACGATCTTTATCGTTGTAAAGGATGTAAAGGACGCTTTAACCTTGGTAGAAGGTGGTGTCCCTATCAAAGAAATCAATATTGGGAACATTCACAATGCCCCTGGTAAAGAGCAAGTGACACGCTCCATCTTCCTGGGTGAAGAGGACAAGGCAGCCCTCAAGGAATTGAACCAAACTTATCAAGTAACATTTAATACGAAAACAACTCCAACAGGAAATGATGGAGCTGTTGAAGTCAACATTATGGACTATATTTAAAAGAGGAGATCGTTATGTCGATTAATGTATTTCAAGCGATTTTAATTGGATTATGGACAGCTTTCTGTTTTAGTGGAATGCTGTTAGGAATTTACACCAATAGATGTATTGTTCTGTCATTTGGTGTCGGAATTATTCTAGGTGATTTGCCTACTGCTCTTGCAATGGGAGCTATTGGTGAATTGGCTTATATGGGATTCGGTGTTGGTGCTGGAGGTACTGTTCCACCAAACCCAATCGGACCTGGTATCTTTGGTACCTTGATGGCTATCACTAGTGCTGGTAAAGTCAGTCCAGAAGCGGCTCTTGCCCTCTCTACTCCGATTGCTGTGGCGATTCAATTCTTACAAACTTTCGCCTACACTGTACGTGCTGGTGCGCCTGAAACGGCGATGAAGCACTTGAAAAACCATAATTTGAAGAAATTCAAGTTCACTCTAAATGCAACAATTTGGTTGTTTGCCTTTATTGGATTTACCTTGGGTTGCTTGGGTGCCCTTTCAATGGATACCTTGTTGAAACTCGTAGACTACATTCCACCGGTATTGCTTACAGGTTTGACAGTTGCTGGTAAAATGCTCCCAGCTATCGGTTTTGCGATGATCTTGTCAGTGATGGCTAAGAAAGAGTTGATTCCCTTTGTCTTGTTGGGATATGTTTGTGCAGCTTATCTAAACATCCCAACAATTGGTATTGCAATTGTAGGTACTATCTTTGCTTTGATTGAATTTTATAACAAGCCAAAAACAGCGAATCATGTGGTAGAGGAGGAAGCACACGATGACTGGATCTAACAAATTAACAAAACGTGATTATCTTAAAACGTCTTTGCGGGCATTCTTTTGTCAAAATGGATTTAACTATAGTAACTATCAAGGGTTGGGATATGCCAATGTGATGTATCCTGCTTTGAAAAAACACTATGGAGAGGATCAGGAAGGTTTCTACCAAGCCTTGGAAGAAAACTGTGAATTCTATAATACCAACCCACACTTCCTGCCTTTTATTACCAGCTTGCATCTTGTAATGTTGGAAAATGGCCGTCCGGCAAAAGAAACACGTAGTATCAAGATGGCCTTAATGGGACCGTTGGCAGGTATTGGGGATTCTCTTTCACAATTCTGTTTAGCCCCATTGTTCTCAACGATTGCAGCTTCATTTGCTCAAGAAGGCCTGGTTGTCGGTCCAATCTTGTTCTTCCTAGCGATGAATACGATTTTGACAGCGATTAAATTGTCAACTGGTCTGTATGGATACAAACTAGGAACGACTGTGATTGATAAACTAAGTGAGCAGATGGCAACGATTTCTCGTATTGCCAATATTATTGGTGTAACCGTAATTGCTGGTTTGGCAGCGACATCTGTTAAGATTATGGTGCCGATCACCTTTGCTGCAGGGGAAGTTAAAGCAGACGCTAAACAAAGTATCGTAAGTATTCAGGGAATGCTTGATAAGGTTGCTCCAGCTCTTCTACCAGCCCTATTTACACTTTTAGTTTACTACTTGATCAAAGAAAAGAAATGGACAACATATAAACTCGTTATTTTAACAGTTATCATCGGAATTATCGGAAGCTGGCTTAAGATTCTAGCTTAATGGATACAACATTGTTTTATGGAATAGTGATTGTCTTGGCAGTGAGTCCCCTTTTACTGTCAAGCTTTCATTCTATTCGTCAGCAAAAGTTGCTTCGCAAACAGATGGAGCAACGACAAGAGTATTTAGCTTCTTTAACATCTGGTGATGAAGTGTTGTTATTGTCTGGAATTCATGGAAAAATCATTTCTATCAAAGATGACTTGGTCTCCTTGCAGATTGCAAAAGGTGTGGTCATCTATGTAGAAAAGGAAAGTGTAATGGGAAAGACAAAAGAACTGCTTTTTAAGTAGTTCTTTTTCTGGTAATAGATAATGAAAGAAGAAAGAAGACAATTTTTTGAAAGAATTGATGGGGACCAATATCGTGATTATATCTTGTCCCACTGTTCAAAAGACTATGAGAAAGTCAAGAGTTCCCTTGAGCGCTTGATGGACAATCGTTTTATGTTTGATAGTCCTTGGGATATGGAACCTTGTTCAAAAATCCATCAAATCCAGCCGATGGTGTGGAATCAAGTATTTGAAGATGATCCAGAATGGGCTTATATGCTCAATCGACAAGAATATCTCTTGCAGTTTATGATAGGGTACCTGGTAGAAGGAGATAAGGGCTATATCCAAAAGTGCAAGTTCTTTCTATTTGACTGGATTGAGCAGGTGAGAGAATTTCGTCCTCAATCTTTGATGACTAGAACCTTGGATACGGGTATTCGTTCCTTTACTTGGTTGAAACTACTCTTGCTCCTCTTGAAATTTGACTTGCTAGAGGAGGAAGAACTAGAGAAAATTTTGGTCAGTCTAGAAAAGCAGATTGACTTTATGAAAAGCCATTATCGCGCCAAGTACACCCTTAGTAACTGGGGGATTTTACAAACGATTCCGATACTTGCAACCTATCATTTCTTTTCAGATAAGATGGACCTAGAAGAAGCTTACCATTTTGCTTCAAAGGAGTTGAAACAGCAGATCGAGACGCAGATTTTAGAGGATGGAAGTCAGTTTGAACAGTCGATTCTCTATCATGTAGAGGTTTATAAAGCCTTGCTGGACTTGTGTCTCTTGCTTCCGGACTTGCAAGATAGCTTTCAAGAGCTGCTGGAAAAGATGGCGACTTACATTCAAATGATGACAGGTCTAGATGGACGGACCTTGGCTTTTGGTGATAGCGATTCTACAGAAACGACAGAGATTTTGAGCCTGTCTGCTATGGTTTTGAACAAGGAAGACCTTCTTAACGGTCTGGATGTTAAAGTCGATTTACTTAGCCTCCTGTTCCTGGGGCGAGAAAAGGTCAAGCGACTGCAGGAATTTGAAAAGAGAGCTTGGCAGCCTAAGTTCAGGAGCTTTGAAGATTCTGGGCATGTTTGCATTAAGGATGAACATCGTTATCTATTTTTTAAAAACGGTCCGCTGGGAAGTGCCCATAGCCATAGTGACGAGAATAGTTTTTGCTTACAGTATCAAGGCCAACCGATTTTCATAGATACTGGGCGTTATTCTTATCGGGAGGTAGATGAACGTTATCTCTTAAAGAGTGCTTGGAGTCATTCGACCTGTATAGTAGATGGGAAAGCTCCAGAAAGGATCGTGGGATCCTGGGAATATGAATACTATCCTCACTCCCTGTTTTGTCACCACAAAGAAAGAGAGGGAGTGCATTATATTGAGGGGGCGTATTTGTCAGCAGAACCTGATTTGCCTTATCTTCACAGGAGAAAAATCCTCATGTTGGCAGAGGATGTATGGCTCTTGGTAGATGATATCAGGTGTCAAGGTCAGCATGAGGCGTTGACTCAGTTTATCCTTGACAAGGATGTGACCTATCAAGATGGGAAAATCAATCAGTTGAAACTATGGAGTGAAGTTGATTTTGATTTGGAAGCTACGATCATTTCTCCTAAATACAACGAGCTTGAAAAAAGTAGCAAACTCATCAAACACCAATTCTTTGAGAATCAGATGCTGGATTATACAATCATTGCGCATGAGAGTTTTGAAATCATCCGTCATTCTGTCTACCAGACAGATGGTCATCAAGTAGAAAATGCTCTGGCTTTTGAAGTGAAAAATGACGAAACAGACAAGCTGATTCTGTTATTAAGCGAGGATATTTGTGTAGGTGAAAAATTATGCCTCGTTGACGGAACAAAAATGCGTGGAAAATGTCTAGTATATGATAAAATAAATGAGAGAATGATTCGCTTGCAGTGCTAGAAATAGACGTTTTGAATAGTGAATATGTTATAATGGGTATTAGTAGGAGGTGTTTTAGATTGGAGAAGAAACTGACCATAAAAGATATTGCAGAAATGGCTCAGACCTCGAAAACAACCGTGTCATTTTACCTAAACGGGAAATATGAAAAAATGTCCCAAGAGACACGTGAAAAGATTAAAAAAGTTATTCATGAAACAAATTACAAACCGAGCATTGTTGCGCGTAGCTTAAACTCCAAACGAACAAAATTAATTGGTGTTTTGATTGGTGATATTACCAACAGTTTCTCAACCCAAATTGTTAAGGGAATTGAGGATATCGCCAGCCAGAATGGCTACCAGGTAATGATAGGAAATAGTAACTACAGCCAAGAGAGTGAGGACAGGTATATTGAAAGCATGCTTCTCTTGGGAGTAGACGGCTTTATTATTCAGCCGACCTCTAATTTCCGAAAATATTCTCGTATCATCGATGAGAAAAAGAAGAAAATGGTCTTTTTTGATAGTCGGCTCTATGAACACCGGACTAGCTGGGTCAAAACCAATAACTATGATGCCGTTTATGATATGACCCAGTCCTGTATCGAAAAAGGTTATGAGCATTTTCTCTTGATTACAGCGGATACGAGTCGTTTGAGTACTCGGATTGAGCGGGCAAGTGGTTTTGTGGATGCTTTAACAGATGCTAATATGCGCCACGCTAGGCTAACCATTGAAGATAAGCATACGAATTTGGAACAAATTAAGGAATTTTTACAAAAAGAAATCAATCCCGATGAAAAAACTCTGGTATTTGTTCCTAACTGTTGGGCCCTACCTCCAGTCTTTACCGTTATCAAAGAGTTGAATTATAACTTGCCACAAGTTGGGTTGATTGGTTTTGACAATACGGAGTGGACTTGCTTTTCTTCTCCAAGTGTTTCGACGTTGGTTCAGCCCGCCTTTGAAGAAGGACAACAGGCTACAAAGATTTTGATTGACCAGATTGAAGGCCTCAATCAAGAAGAAAGGCAACAAGTCTTGGATTGTAGTGTGAGTTGGAAAGAGTCGACTTTCTAAGATGAAAGGGAAATAACTGGCAACCTCTGTTAAGAAATAAAATAATCCCATCTAGCATGAGCTGGATGGGATTATTTGTCTATAAAATGAGAAATTATGGGAGTAATCTCCTAAATCAACTGTTTTTGATTTACTTCTTTAACTACTTGATAAAAGTTATAGAAGTAGACCAAACTTGAGATGATGGTTACGACTAGGAATATTGGAAATTTCCATTGGATGGGGTTTCTTGATTGTCTTGATTTAAGACTGAAAAATCGTAGATTGAGGTCATTGTTTGCTTTTCTCTTTCTGCTTGGTATTTTTAGACGTTTTCTCCTCCTGTAGGGATAGAAAGCCGTAGGTCAGGGTTCCAAAAATGCTACCGATAATTAGACCATACATCAGTAAAGGAACACTTTTATCGAATTGCATGAGTAACTTTCCAAAATCTGGAAGTGACATCTGCTGAACGATGACTTTATGAAAGATGAGTAGGGTAAAGAGGCCAATCTGAAGACCGATAAACACAACCCAGCTTCGGAATTTGATTTGGCTCTTGCTGTAGGTTTTAAGGATGATTTCTGACTTGTCATCTTTTTCCAGATGGAGTTCTTTGACGGCCCTTTGAGTTTTTAAAGTAATGAAATAAATCAGACCAAAGAAAATGTAGGGCATGGCATAGCGAACGACCTCTATGAAGCGTCCAAATAACAGATAAAACAAGAAGAGAAAGAAGGAAGAATAAACGATTTGGACCATGGAACGGGCACAAGCCTTGTAGATAATCTCTTGCCGGCATTCATCAAAAGGGCCTTGGATATGAAAGAGATTTCGGAGTAGGCGAGTGGTTAAGTCTTCTTTTTTCATGTTAGTAACCTCCTAAATGAGCGGTTTTTGATTGACTTCTTTAACGAATTGATAGAGATAATAAAGATAAGTGATAGAAGAAAGGCTAGCGATAGTCAGCAGTAAATAATATTTCCAATCGCTTGAGATGAGCATCAGTTGTGGAAAAGATAGAATTATAAAGTATAGTGCTAAGTTGAGTATGCGCGTTTTTTGGGAGTCAATCTTTAGATAAGTCAGTCCTTTGTTAAGGGCTGGAATAAAGACTAGCCCGAGGAATATCTCGCTGATTGGCAAGTTCCCTGAAATGATGATGAAGATGAGCAGAGAACTGAACAAAAGATGATAGGTCAGTAAAGTTAGTAGTGATTTCATAGGTACCTCCTAATCCTGGTCTTTTTTAGCTCTTGCAATACGAAGTGAGTCGACAATATGTATCATCACTCCGAAAAAGAAAGCTCCCAGTATAGTTTTAAAAATATGTTTTGTATTTAGAAGAGAAGTGATAAAATTTGGATTTTCACTTGTTAGGGTATCAATGAGTGGAATTATAAAAAATATCACTGTTCCATAAATCGAACCTGCTTTCAGACTAGGATAACGTAACTGTTTCTGTTCTTTTTTCATAAGGCATCTCCTAATCCTCATCTTGATCTTTCTTAGTTTTTGCAATGCGACGGGAGATGAGGAACTGTATGCTCGCTCCGAAGAAAATAGAACCGAGAATGCTTGATACACCATTTCTTATAGTGAGGAGAGAATGAAAATAGTCCTGACCTTCACCTATGAGTATACTGAGAAGAGGAGTTATAAAAAACATCCATAGACCAAAGAACAAACCTGCTTTAAGACCTGGGTAGTGTAGTTGCTTACTTTCTTTCTCGCTCAGCATATCTGGATCAATAGCTGTAATCCCTGTTTTTTTCATTTGGTAGGTGACATAGCCAGCAGCGATGAGGGCAATCACTAAAATTAGAGGAGGATAGACTAGAGCCACTAGTTGAGGATATTTATAGGCCAGAACGAGCGGAATAAGATTTCCGAAAATCATCAGATAAAAAAGGAAGATAAAGACTTGGTTACCTATACGGTCTGCCTCGCGTCGTTTGTATTCGTCAAGTGGATCAGAAATACCGTATGTGCGCTTGATGAGTTTTTCAGTGAAGGTTTCTTTTTTCATGTGTTGGCTCCTTTTTTAAAAATCATCCTCCCAAAAGAGACTGTTGAGGTCAGTTTGGAGGCTGCGGGCGAGATTGAGACAGAGTTCCAGAGTTGGGTTGTACTTGTCGTTCTCAATCATGTTGATGGTCTGTCTCGAGACACCGATATCCTTGGCGAGCTCGAGCTGGGAAATGCCCAGTTCCTTGCGAAATTCTTTCACACGATTCATCTGTTCTCCTTTCTGATTTGTGTCGTATATATTTGACTACATTATATTCTTCTATAGAGCGAATGTCAAGCATATTTGACATATTTCTTAAAGAAATCTTACTTGTTTTTGGCCTATTTGTCTGACTAGTGCAAGCTAGTCAGATTTGTGGTAAAATAGATAAGATATGACAAAAGAATTTCATCATGTAACGGTCTTACTCCACGAGACGATTGATATGCTCGACGTAAAGCCTGACGGTATCTACGTTGATGCGACTTTGGGTGGAGCAGGCCATAGCGAATATTTATTAAGTAAATTAAGTGAAAAAGGCCATCTCTATGCCTTTGACCAAGACCAGAATGCCATTGACAATGCGCAAAAACGCTTGGCACCTTACATTGAAAAGGGAATGGTGACTTTTATCAAGGATAACTTCCGTCATTTACAGGCACGTTTGCGCGAAGCTGGTGTTCAGGAAATTGATGGAATTTGTTATGACTTGGGAGTGTCTAGTCCTCAGTTGGATCAGCGTGAGCGTGGTTTTTCTTATAAAAAGGATGCACCATTGGACATGCGGATGAATCAGGATGCTAGTCTGACAGCCTATGAAGTGGTAAACCACTATGACTATCATGACTTGGTTCGTATTTTCTTCAAGTATGGTGAGGACAAATTCTCTAAACAGATTGCGCGTAAGATTGAACAAGCACGTGAAGTGAAGCCAATCGAGACAACGACTGAGTTAGCAGAAATTATCAAGTCGGCCAAACCTGCCAAGGAGCTCAAGAAGAAGGGTCATCCTGCCAAGCAGATTTTCCAGGCTATTCGAATTGAAGTAAATGATGAACTGGGAGCGGCAGATGAATCCATTCAGCAGGCTATGGAGATGTTGGCTCTAGATGGTAGAATTTCAGTGATTACCTTTCATTCACTAGAAGACCGCTTGACCAAGCAATTATTCAAGGAAGCTTCAACGGTGGAAGTTCCAAAAGGTTTGCCTTTCATCCCAGATGATCTCAAGCCCAAGATGGAATTGGTATCCCGTAAGCCAATCTTGCCAAGTGCAGAAGAATTAGAAGCCAATAACCGCTCGCACTCAGCTAAGTTGCGCGTGGCCAGAAAAATTCACAAGTAAGAGGAAAAAATGGTAGATAAAAAAGAAACAACCAGTCAATTCTTGCAGAGTCGTATAAAAAAATTCTCCCGTGTGGAGAAGGCTTTTTATCTTTCCATTGCGTTTACAGCTCTCGTTTTGGCGCTTAGTATTATCTTTATGCAGACTCGACTCCTACAAGTACAAAATGATTTGACAAAAATCAATGCGCAGATAGAGGAGAAGAAGACAGAGTTGGATGATGCCAAACAAGAGGTAAATGAATTGTTGAGGGCAGAACGCTTGAAAGAAATCGCAAATTCTAAGGACTTAAAATTGAATAACGAGAATATTCGATCAGCGGAGTAAGATATGAAGTGGACAAAAAGAATAACCCGATTTGCGATTAGAAACCGTAAATCTCCAGCAGAAAACCGTAAAATAGTGGGGAAGTACATCAGCTTGTTAGCTGTCGTACTTTTCGCTGTCTTTTTGGTCAATTTTGCTGTTATTATCGGAAGTGGTAGTAAATTTGGAACGGATCTAGTCAAAGAGGCTAAGAAAGTTCACCAAATAACTCGTACAGTCCCTGCCAAACGTGGGACTATTTATGACCGAAATGGAGTCCCGATTGCTGAGGACGCAACCTCCTATAATGTCTATGCTGTCATTGATAAAAAATACAAATCAGCAACGGGAAAAATTCTTTATGTAGAAGATGCCCAGTTTAATAAGGTAGCAGAGGTTTTCCATAAGTATCTGGATATGGACGAGACTTATGTTAAAGAACAATTGTCTCAACCGAATCTGACCCAAGTTTCTTTTGGTGCAAAAGGAAATGGGATTACCTATGCCAATATGATGGCTATTAAAAAGGATTTGAAAGACGCTAGTGTTGAAGGAATTGACTTTACAACTAGCCCAAACAGAAGCTATCCAAATGGACAATTTGCCTCTAGTTTTATTGGTTTAGCCCAACTCCATGAAAATGAGGATGGTAGCAAGAGTTTGCTGGGAACTTCTGGAATGGAGAGTTCCTTGAACAGTATTCTTGCAGGGACAGACGGCATTATTACCTATGAAAAGGATCGTCTGGGTAATATTGTACCCGGAACAGAACAAGTTTCCCAGCAAACGGTGGATGGTAAGGATATTTACACAACCATTTCCAGCCCCCTCCAGTCCTTTATGGAAACCCAGATGGATGCTTTTCAAGAGAAGGTAAAAGGAAAGTATATGACAGCGACTTTGGTCAGTGCTAAAACGGGAGAGATACTCGCAACGACGCAACGACCGACCTTTGATGCAGATACAAAAGAAGGCATTACAGAGGACTTTGTTTGGCGTGATATTCTTTATCAAAGTAACTATGAACCAGGATCAGCCATGAAGGTCATGACGTTAGCTTCTTCTATTGATAACAATACCTTCCCAGGTGGAGAATACTTCAATAGCAGCGAATTAAAAATAGCGGATGTGACGACTCGAGATTGGGACGTTAATGAAGGTTTGACCGTCGGTGGTATGATGACTTTTTCTCAAGGTTTTGCACACTCAAGTAACGTTGGGATGACCCTCCTTGAGCAAAAGATGGGAGATGCTACCTGGCTTGATTATCTTAATCGTTTTAAATTTGGTGTTCCGACCCGTTTCGGTTTGACGGATGAGTATGCTGGGCAACTTCCTGCGGATAATATTGTCAACATTGCGCAAAGCTCATTTGGACAAGGGATTTCAGTGACCCAGACGCAAATGATTCGTGCCTTTACCGCTATTGCTAATGACGGTGTCATGCTGGAGCCTAAATTTATTAGTGCCATTTATGATCCAAATGATCAAACTGCTCGGAAATCTCAAAAAGAAATTGTGGGAAATCCTGTTTCTAAAGATGCAGCTAGTCTAACTCGTACTAACATGGTTTTGGTAGGGACGGATCCGGTTTATGGAACCATGTATAACCACAGCACAGGCAAGCCAACTGTAACTGTTCCTGGGCAAAATGTAGCCCTCAAGTCTGGTACGGCTCAGATTGCTGACGAGAAAAATGGTGGTTATCTAGTCGGGTTAACCAACTATATTTTCTCGGCTGTATCGATGAATCCGGCTGAAAATCCTGATTTTATCTTGTATGTGACGGTCCAACAACCTGAACATTATTCAGGTATTCAGTTGGGAGAATTTGCCAATCCTATCTTGGAGCGGGCTTCAGCTATGAAAGACTCTCTCAATCTTCAAACAACAGCTAAAGCTTTGGAGCAAGTAAGTCAACAAAGTCCTTATCCTATGCCTAGTGTCAAGGATATTTCACCTGGTGATTTGGCAGAAGCCTTACGTCGCAATATTGTGCAACCAATCGTTGTGGGTACTGGAACAAAGATTAAAGAGACTTCTGTAGAAGAAGGAAAAAATCTTGCACCTAACCAACAAGTTCTCCTTTTATCTGATAAGGTAGAAGAAATTCCAGACATGTATGGCTGGAAAAAGGAGACTGCTGAGACCTTTGCCAAATGGTTGGATATTGAACTGGAATTTGAAGGTTCGGGTTCCGTCGTTCAGAAGCAGGATGTTCGGACTAATACAGCTATCAAAAACATCAAAAAAATTACATTAACTTTAGGAGACTAATATGTTTATTTCCATCAGTGCTGGAATTGTGACATTTTTACTAACTTTGGTAGGAATTCCGGCCTTTATTCAATTTTATCGAAAGGCGCAAATTACAGGCCAGCAGATGCACGAGGATGTCAAACAGCATCAGGCAAAAGCTGGCACGCCAACTATGGGGGGACTTGTTTTCCTCATTGTTGCAGTTGTGGTGAGTTTCCTTGTTGCTCTTTTTTCAAAACAATTGACCAATAATGTGGGAATGATTTTGTTCATCTTGGTTCTTTATGGTTTAATCGGATTTTTAGATGACTTCCTCAAGGTCTTCCGTAAAATCAATGAGGGGTTGAATCCTAAGCAAAAATTGGCTCTTCAACTTCTAGGTGGTGTCATTTTCTACCTTTTCTATGAGCGCGGTGGCGATATGCTTTCAGTCTTTGTCTACCAAGTGCATTTAGGGATTTTCTATATTGTCTTCGCCCTTTTCTGGCTAGTTGGTTTTTCAAACGCAGTCAACTTGACTGACGGCATTGACGGTCTGGCTAGTATTTCAGTCGTGATTAGTTTGTCTGCCTATGGAGTTATTGCCTATGTGCAAGGTCAGATGGATATCCTACTAGTGATTCTTGCCATGATTGGTGGTTTGCTTGGTTTCTTTGTATTTAACCATAAGCCTGCTAAGGTCTTTATGGGAGATGTGGGAAGTTTGGCTCTCGGTGGAATGCTGGCAGCTATCTCTATGGCCCTCCACCAAGAATGGACTCTCTTGATTATCGGAATTATTTATGTTTTTGAAACAACCTCAGTCATGATGCAAGTCAGCTATTTCAAAATGACTGGTGGTAAACGTATTTTCCGTATGACACCTGTCCATCACCATTTTGAGCTTGGAGGATTGTCTGGTAAAGGAAATCCTTGGAGCGAGTGGAAGGTTGACTTCTTCTTTTGGGGAGTAGGACTTCTAGCAAGTCTCTTGACGTTAGCAATTTTATATTTGATGTAAGAATAGCACCCTGATATTTCAGGGTGTTTTTGCGTTAAATACACAATGAAAATCAAAGAGCAAACTAGGAAGTGCTCAAAACATAGCTTAGAGGTTGTAGATAAGACGAAGCTGACGTATTTTGAAGAGTGTAAAAAAATATTAGTCAGTTAAAGTCAAATCTCTTGACCTTTTCTGACTAATGTAGTATATTATGAACGTAAGGTAAATGAAAGCCTTACTAGAACACTTATTTAAAGTAAAATAGAAAGAGGTGGGGTCTATGTTTAATCTAGAAATCTTCAGAAGTAAAGATAGTCTACTCCTGCTTGAAAAAGAAAAACCAGAAATAGTACCTAGAGTAGCGATTTAGCTAGTCTAAATTTTTTAAAACAAAGGTCAAAGATAGTCAATATCAGTAATAATAACGAAGAAATACAAAAAAGAGGTAAAGAATATGAACAACAACTTTAATAATTTTAACAACATGGATGATTTATTTAACCAATTGATGGGTGGTATGCGAGGATACAGTTCTGAAAATCGCCGTTACTTAATTAATGGACGCGAAGTCACACCTGAGGAATTTGCTCACTATCGTGCAACTGGCCAATTGCCAGGGAATGTAGAAGCTGATGGACAAATGAAACAACAGACTTCAGGTATGAAACAAGATGGTGTCCTTGCTAAACTAGGTCGTAACTTGACAGCAGAAGCTCGCGAGGGCAAGCTGGATCCTGTTATCGGACGAAACAAGGAAATTCAAGAAACATCTGAAATCCTTTCACGCCGTACCAAGAACAATCCTGTTTTAGTCGGAGACGCAGGTGTTGGTAAGACAGCAGTTGTCGAAGGCTTGGCACAAGCCATTGTGAACGGAGATGTTCCTGCCGCTATCAAGAACAAGGAAATTATTTCCATTGATATCTCTGGTCTTGAGGCTGGTACTCAATACCGTGGTAGCTTTGAAGAAAACGTTCAAAATCTAGTAAATGAAGTGAAAGAAGCAGGGAATATTATCCTCTTCTTTGATGAAATTCACCAAATCCTCGGTGCTGGATCAACTGGAGGTGACAGTGGTTCTAAAGGGCTTGCGGATATTCTCAAGCCAGCTCTCTCTCGTGGAGAATTGACAGTGATTGGGGCAACGACTCAAGACGAATACCGTAACACCATCTTGAAGAATGCAGCTCTTGCTCGTCGCTTCAACGAAGTCAAGGTCAATGCTCCTTCAGCAGAGGATACATATAAAATTCTTCAAGGAATTCGTGACCTCTATCAGCAACACCATAATGTTATCCTGCCAGACGAGGTTTTGAAAGCAGCTGTGGATTATTCTGTTCAATACATTCCTCAACGTAGCTTGCCAGATAAGGCTATCGACCTTGTGGATGTAACGGCAGCTCACTTGGCAGCTCAGCATCCTGTAACAGATGTGCATGCTGTTGAACGAGAAATCGAAGCGGAAAAAGACAAGCAAGAAAAAGCAGTTGAGGCAGAAGATTTTGAAGCAGCTCTAAACTATAAAACACGCATTGCAGAATTGGAAAAGAAAATCGAAAACCACACAGAAGATATGAAGGTGACTGCAAGTGTCAACGATGTAGCTGAATCTGTAGAACGAATGACGGGAATTCCAGTTTCACAAATGGGAGCATCAGATATCGAACGTTTGAAAGATATGGCTCATCGTCTGCAAGACAAGGTAATCGGTCAAGACAAGGCGGTAGAAGCGGTAGCTCGTGCTATCCGTCGTAATCGTGCCGGTTTTGATGAAGGCAATCGCCCAATAGGTAGCTTCCTCTTTGTAGGACCAACTGGGGTTGGTAAGACGGAACTTGCTAAGCAATTGGCGCTCGATATGTTTGGTACTAAGGATGCTATCATCCGTTTGGATATGTCTGAATACAGTGACCGCACAGCCGTTTCTAAGCTAATTGGTACAACAGCAGGCTATGTTGGTTATGATGACAATAGCAATACCTTGACAGAACGTGTTCGTCGCAATCCTTACTCTATCATTCTCTTGGATGAAATTGAAAAGGCTGACCCTCAAGTCATTACCCTTCTCCTTCAAGTTTTGGATGATGGTCGTTTGACAGATGGTCAAGGTAACACTGTCAACTTCAAGAATACGGTGATTATCGCAACTTCAAACGCAGGATTTGGCTATGAAGCCAATTTGACAGAAGATGCGGACAAACCAGAATTGATGGACCGTTTGAAACCATTCTTCCGTCCAGAATTCCTTAACCGCTTTAACGCAGTCATTGAGTTCTCACACTTGACGAAGGAAGACCTTTCTAAGATTGTGGACTTAATGTTGGCTGAAGTCAACCAAACCTTGGCTAAGAAAGACATTGATTTGTCAGTCAGTCAAGCGGCTAAGGACTATATCACAGAAGAAGGCTATGACGAAGTCATGGGTGTTCGTCCTCTCCGTCGTGTGGTTGAACAAGAAATTCGTGATAAGGTGACAGACTTCCACTTGGATCATTTAGATGCCAAACACCTAGAAGCAGATATGGAAGAGGGTGGTTTAGTTATTCGTGAAAAAGCCTAAGAGAAAATTTTGAGGAGAAAAAGAAAAGGCTGGGTAAAAAGATTTTGGATTTGATACTCAAGAAAAATCAAAATAGAACTAGGGGTGACTTCATTTTTAGATAATATTGACAAAGTCAGTAACAAATCTGAGGCAAGATATTGCAATGTAGATTGATATTTGAATTTAGAAGAGTATTTGGAATTCTTTGTTATGAATTCTGAGAATAAATAGATGAAACAAAAAAGCGAATAAAACAGAATTCTGATTTTCAGAAAACTAGTTTATTCGTTTTTTTTATTTACGCTTATCTATCTTGGCTTAAATCAAGTATTTCCATCACCTTATGAACAATCCTCTTATGTTGTGGGTGTTTTTGAATCTTCAATAACAGTTCCATCATCTCAGTATCTTGTGGCACAGAATGTAGAATAACTCTCATAGCTTTAACCTCTGTGATAAGTCTTGCTATTTATAGGTTAAGAGTATATTTTTTATTTACTTTAGTTAAAAATAATTTAAAAAATATTAACTAAAGTATATTTATTTGTGGTATAATTAGGGTAGTGTTTAATAATATTTTAAACATAAATATAAAACAGGAGGCTTTTTATGAATAAAAAGAAAATATTGGGAGTTATATTATTGTCTATTCTTTTTGTATTGGCTGGTTGTAGCAAGAAAGAATTAAGTAAAATTGAAATGATTGAGGGAAGCTATAATACAGATTTAGGACTTATAACTATAAGTAAGGATAAAAAACTAGTTGGTTTTGAGGGGTTTGGTTATATAGATTTCAAAGAAGACGCTGACAAATTTAATAAAAGTGAGCGGGAGTATTATTTCCCAAACAATGCTGATAAAAATGAATTAAAAGAAAATGAAGCTATTGTTGCTATTGGTCTTGAAGATAAGTCTATTTACAAGATACAATGGACAGCTAGTGATAAAACTAAAAAAGTTGACTCTATAACTATTACTATGACTTATACATTAAACAAAAGTCATAGAAAATCACTATATAAAGAGTATTCAGGAGTTAGAATACAAAATAAATAATGTTAGTACAGTTAGGAAAAGCTAAGAGGTTATTAAAATTTCTTTTAGTAATCACATTTCTTATTTTGCTGTCAGGATGTAGAAGTTCTCTAAACCGTATTGAAATTGGAGATGAAATCTATTTTTGGACTGTAGAACAGAATTTAGATACTGAAGAATTTGAATCTGTTAAGGTTACAGGGATAGTCTCACAGGTAGTTGAATATGAAGATTATTATATAGTGAGACTACAAGGAGATATAAGACCTTACCAGATAGATAAAGACAAATTTCACTGATAAAAGGTAAAGTATGAATAAAGGAAAAATTTTAAAGATAACTGAGAACACAGTGTACATAGGTTATGAAGATGGAAGTTTAAAGGAAATTCCTATTGAATCTTGTGACTTTGAGCCTAAAATGGGTGATTATGTAGAGGTTTATGGTGATATTGCTATAAAGGTTGAAGTAAGTAATGAAAGTACCCCAGTTAAAAAATCAGAGGCTAAAGAAATATCATTAGTTAGCAAGATAAATCTGATTTTATTTGTAGTTTTGGCTATGATAATCCTAAGTGCTGCTTTCTATGTGGGAGAAAGCATGTTGAAAGCTACAGCAATATTGTTTTTTGTAGTTTCGGTATTGATGATAGTATTAAATCTTATATTTATTATTATTTCATCTATTAAGAAGAGTGAAGTTAATAAAGAAAGTTCTATAAAATATTTTATTGTAGGTATTTTAACTGTTATTTTATCCATTGCTTTTGCTCAGTATGTAAATAATACCCCTTCAAATTCAAAGAAGACTACATCACAGAGCACTTCTAAGTCCTCTACGTCGTCATCTAAGAATAGTTCTAGCTCTTCATCGTCTTCAAAGGCAAGTAGCTCTACTACACCTTCATCATCTAAAGAGAGTAGCCCTAGTTCATCTTCCTCAGTACCATCAAAACCTAAGATTACTGTAGACAATGATAAAGCAAATTATGGTGAAGTGGATTATAATAGTTGGAATCATGATGAAGTAGCCGTAAATACTAAAGTAAGAGTATATGGGAAAGTTTTACAAGCTATGGAAGATAGGAAAGCCTATACTCTTCGTGTAGCTATAAATGATGACTATGATAAAATTATCTTAGTTTCTATTCCTTCGGAGTACAATAATAGAGTTATAGCTGAAGATGACCATATAACATTGTACGGACTAGCACAAGGAAGACAAAGTTATGAAACGGTCTTTAAAGCTACAAAAACACTGCCTTATATGGTGGCTTACATGTATGACAATTAGGAGAGGTTATGAATACTTATAAAGTTATTAAAATCGAAGAAACTCTAATCTATTTAGGTAAAGATGATGGAACTTTGCTAAAAGTTGAACAGACTTCTTTTAATTTTGTACCACAACTAGGGGATATAGTAGAGGTATATCAATCTGAAGGAACCTATATCATAACTAAAAAGTCTAGTGAAGTTCCCACAGAACAGAAAAAAGAAGAAAAAGGATTTCTGACAGTTAGAAATATTAAGCTTTATGCATGGCTTGGAGTTTTTGCTATATTGGTATGGCACCCTGTTTTTGCTGTTATCCCCTCAGTAATGTATCGCCTTCTAAAAGAAAAAGGAGAGAAAGATAGTGCTACTTTGATATTAGGAGCAACAATATTTGCGACAATCCTAGCAATAACCGTTAGAGTACTTTTAACATTCTAGTAAGAGGTAACACGTTTTTTAAGGTAATAGATAAGCACTGGATACTCAGATTCAGTGCTTATCTATTTTCTTTTTGTTTTTTAATCAATTTCTTCAACAAAGAAAAATCATTCTAAAATTACAACCTATACCTCATTCCTTATCTGAATAACGTAACCGTCTACGATTAGATAGATTTAGTATATATTACACTTTAGTACTTTTTTATCACTAGCTATCTTGGCTTAAATCAAGTATTTCCATCACTTTATGAACAATCATCTTATGCTGTGGGTGTTTCTGAATCTTCAATAACAGTTCCATCATTTCTGTATCTTGTGGCACAGAATAAGGTAAGAAAAAATCACTCAATGAAACTTCTAAAGCATCAACAATCTTCACAAAAGTTTCCAAAGAGATATTTCTGTGATTATTTTCTATCTGACTGATATAAGGAACGCTTAGATTTGTTTTTTCTGCTAATTCTTGCTGTGTAATCTTCTTTGAAGCTCGTAAGTCTCGTATCTGATTACTTATATTTTCTAATATATCATCCATTCCTTCACCCCTAAGTTAAATCTACTATCTATCTTATAGATTAAACAATCAGGTTTACATTCTCTATAGTTTAATATTTGTTAAAAATATATTCTATTGTTAAAATTTATGTGATATAATTATAACTATTAGGAAACATTTCTTTTGTTTCATTAAATAAAGTTAAATATCAGGAGGATATATATGCTTAAAAAACTTAAGGAATTAAGCAAAGAACAAAAGATTATAGGTAGTATTGTACTATTGCTTATCCTCATTTTGTTCTTCACACTATTAACTAGCGGTAGCACTAAACACTCACAAGTTCAAACTAAGGCTAATGATTCTGTCAAACAGTCTTCACAAGTTAAACAGTCTAGTTCTTCTTCCTCTACTTCATCATCTAGTAGTGAAACTAACTCTAAAATAGAGAAATGGTCTCCAACTGGACATATAGCTGTAGATGCTTATCTGAATACACCACAAATTAAAATCATACTGCGAGCCAAAGCACTGAGAGAGGTAGCATACAAACTCTCGAACACTGATAAACTCTACGAAGTTGAAGCTGAGGTAATTGGGATTGCAGAAAAAGATGAATATCGTGAGTACAACATAACAGGTAAGAAACTTCTGATCCGTACACCTGAATCACTAGCTGTAAAAATAAATGAACTTATGGTCTATACGGGAAATACAGTATCTATAGAAAAATATGATTCAATCGGTAAAGGCTCTTTAGTAATCAGTGAAGTAAGAAAAACAGAGAAAGTACAAGAGGAGGAAAAAGCAAGTATTGAAGCCTCTAAATCAAAAGAGGAGGAAAGGAAAGCATCTTCACGAGAAAAAGAACAAGAGCAAGCTTCATCTCACACTACAACTACTCCTACACAATCGTCTACACCTGCTCCACAATCAAATTTAAGACCGTTCAAAAACTGTAAGGAAGCACGAAAAGCAGGACGTGTAAACATACCTGCTAGTGACCCACAATATGGTCCATGGCTAGATAGAGACAAAGACGGATACGGATGTGATGAATAGTAAAAAAGTTCTTATTCTACTGTCACTACCACTTATTATAATTGTCACATTCACAGCATACTTAACCACTCTGCCACAAACAGACTACCAGATAGCTGTAAATAGACTTCAAAAGATAAGTTTAGAGGCTGTAGAACAGAAAATACAATATCAAGAAAGCTTTTATCTATACACAGGGAGAGAAAGTTGTCCATACTGTCAAGAATTTACTCCAAAGCTAGCAAAAGCAGTAGATAAAACCAATATAACTATGTATTACTTGGATAGTGAGCATATAGATAAGACAAGTTGGAATAACTTCAAAACAACCGTAGGCTTCAAAACAATACCCAATCTCACTTATTTCACAAATGGTACAGCATATGACAGATTACCGAATGCAAGTCAAGCCAGTGTTGAAGGGATTGAATTATTTGTAAGTAAGTACAAATATTAAGGCAAAAATGAGAAGCGATGGACATATAGATTTTAGTGTGAGCTCAGGACCTACAGGATATGGTATGAGTGTTTATCCAATTGGCATTACTATAAAATGGGTTGATTCTGATTTAAGCAAAAATAGAATCGTAGCTGGACAAAGTGCTCCGAATAGCTCCGAACAGGTATTTTACAAAACAGATTAAATCAAAATTAACTTTGATTGAAAATAATGGCATAAAAGAGGATTAGATGAAGTGGTTTAGATTTGTTTAGTTCCTATTTAGAAAATCTTTCCACAATAAAACGCATAATATCAAGATTTTTAACACTTGATACTATGCGTTTTTCTGGTTTTAAAGACTTTTTTGCCTAGCCTCTTTTTTACATTTAAATCACATGACGTTCAAAGGCATCATCTGAAATCCCTTGTTCCAAGATAAGTTTCGCCCATTCTTTAGCAGAGAAGAGGCTGTGGTCCTTATAGTTTCCGCAAGATTCGATGGTTGTTCCAGGGACCTCTTCCCATGTAGTAGTCTCAGCGATTTCTTTGAGCGAATCCTTGATAACAGCTGCAATTTCAGCGCTGGTGTGGCGCCCCCACATAATCATGTGGAATCCTGTGCGGCAGCCAAATGGTGAGCAGTCAATCATACCGTCAATGCGGGTACGGATGAGTTTGGCTAAGAGGTGCTCGATAGTGTGAAGGCCAGCGGTAGGGATAGAGTCTTCATTGGGTTGCACTAAACGAATGTCATAATTGGAGATGATGTCTCCTTTTGGTCCTGTTTCTTCCCCAATCAAGCGAACATAGGGTGCTTTAACAATGGTGTGGTCAAGTTCAAAACTTTCAACAATAACTTCTTTTGACATGGTAAATCCTTTCAGTTTTCTTCTTTCATTATACCATAAAGGCTGCTCTTGAGACAGAGAGAAAACCTCTCCGAGTGTGGAGAGGTTTGAATCGTTATTTACGATACAAGCGATCGTATTGGTAGTAAGGGTCAAAGGTTACGTTGATACCTAGTTTACGAAGGACATTCTTGTCTTCATCTGTCAAGATGATGGTTGAGTGGGCTTCGCTTCCTTTGAGGTTGCCAAGCTCTTCCATAGCACGAGCAGCATCAGGATTTTCTGTAGCTGTGATAGCAAGTGCAATCAGGATTTCATTTGAATGAAGGCGTGGATTGCGGCTACCCAGATGATCGATTTTAAGACCTTGGATTGGTTTGACGACTTCGGGCTCGATTAATTTTACTTCTTTAGCGATGTCAGCTGATTTCTTGATAGCGTTGATAAGAGCAGCTGCTGTAGGGCCAAAGAGTTCTGAGTTCTTACCTGTGACGATTTCCCCGGTTGGCAATTCAAGGGCTAGGGCTGGTCCGCCAGTTTTTTCTGCTTTTTGGCGTGCAGCAACAGCAACCTTACGGTCTGCAGGTGTGATGCCGAGGTCGTTCATGAGTAACTCGATTTTCTTGACAGCAGATTCGCCCACTTTTTCGGCTTTGAAATCAAGAACAGTTTGATAGTAACGGCGGATGATTTCTTGTTTAGAAGCTTCGACAGCAGCTTCATCATCTGTAATAGCGAAACCAACCATGTTGACACCCATATCTGTCGGTGAAGCGTATGGAGATTCACCGAGGATACGTTCCAACATGCGTTTGAGCACTGGGAAAATCTCGATATCACGGTTGTAGTTGACAGTGGTTTCTCCATAGGTTTGAAGATGGAAAGGGTCAATCATGTTGACATCATCAAGGTCAGCTGTGGCAGCCTCGTAGGCCAAGTTGACTGGGTGATGAAGGGGAAGATTCCAAACTGGGAAGGTTTCAAACTTAGCGTAGCCAGACTTGATACCATTGATTTGGTCGTGGTACATATTGGACATACAAGTTGCTAATTTTCCAGAACCAGGTCCAGGAGCGGTTACGACAATCAAGTTGCGACTGGTTTTGATGTAGTCGTTTTTCCCCATACCTTCTGGAGAAATGATGTGGTCCATATCTGTCGGATATCCTTTGATTGGATAATGAAGATAAGAATCAATTCCGTTTTTATCGAGTTGGTTGCGGAAGGCATCTGCAGCGGGTTGGCCAGCGTACTGTGTGATGACCACGGAGCCAACAAAAATTCCCAATTCATTGAATTTGTCAATCAAACGAAGAACTTCTTGGTCATAAGAAATGCCCAAGTCACCACGTGCTTTGGAATGTTCGATGTTGCTAGCGTTAATGGCAATCACAACCTCAACTTGCTCTTTCAACTCCTGCAAGAGCTTGATTTTGTTGTCAGGCTCATAACCAGGAAGAACACGAGCAGCGTGGAAATCTTCTAACATTTTGCCCCCAAACTCCAAGTAGAGCTTGCCGTCAAATTGGTTAATGCGCTCCAAAATATGGTCGCGCTGTAGATTCAAATATTGTTCAGAACTAAAAGCTTGTTTTTTCATTTTTTTACCTCTGACCTCTATTATAATAAAAAATTGGAAGTTAGGAAACTATGGAGTTAAAAAAGGAATCAAAAAGATTAGGCAAACGCTTGCATAAAATTTTAAAAAGCGCTATCATAGACTACAGATTATTAAAATAATGAGGTAAGAAGATGCAAGAAAAATGGTGGCACAATGCCGTAGTCTATCAAGTTTATCCTAAGAGCTTTATGGATAGCAACGGAGATGGAATTGGCGATTTGCCAGGTATTACCAGTAAGTTAGACTATCTAGCTAAGTTAGGAATCACAGCGATTTGGCTTTCTCCTGTTTATGACAGTCCTATGGATGATAATGGCTATGATATTGCTGATTACCAAGCGATTACAGCTATTTTCGGAACCATGGAGGACATGGACCAACTGATTGCGGAAGCTAAGAAGCGTGATATCCGTATCATCATGGACTTGGTGGTCAATCATACCTCGGATGAACATGCTTGGTTTGTCGAGTCCTGTGAAAATCCTGACAGCCCTGAGCGTGACTACTATATCTGGCGGGATGAGCCTAATGATCTTGATTCTATCTTTAGTGGGTCTGCTTGGGAGTATGATGAAAAGTCGGGTCAATACTATCTCCACTTTTTCAGTAAGAAACAGCCTGATCTCAACTGGGAGAATGAAAAACTTCGCCAGAAAATTTATGAGATGATGAACTTCTGGATTGATAAAAGCATTGGCGGTTTCCGTATGGATGTCATTGACATGATTGGCAAAATTCCTGATGAGAAGGTAGTCAATAATGGACCTATGCTCCATCCTTATCTCAAGGAGATGAACCAAGCCACTTTTGGCGATAAGAATCTCTTGACAGTAGGGGAGACTTGGGGAGCAACTCCAGAGATTGCCAAGCTTTACTCTGATCCAAAGGGGCAAGAATTGTCTATGGTTTTCCAATTTGAACACATCTGTCTTCAGTATCAGGAAGGGCAACCTAAGTGGCACTATCAAAAAGCGCTGAATATCCCTAAGTTAAAAGAGATTTTCAACAAATGGCAGACAGAGTTAGGCGTTGAGGACGGCTGGAATTCACTCTTCTGGAACAATCATGACCTCCCTCGTATCGTCTCAATCTGGGGAAATGACCAAGAATACCGAGAAAAATCTGCCAAAGCCTTTGCAATCTTGCTTCATCTCATGAGAGGGACTCCTTATATCTATCAAGGTGAGGAAATTGGGATGACAAATTATCCGTTTGAAACACTGAATCAAGTAGAAGATATTGAATCTCTTAACTATGCGCGTGAGGCTCTTGAAAAAGGCGTTCCGATGGAAGAAATCATGGACAGTATCCGTGTCATTGGTCGTGACAATGCCCGTACCCCTATGCAATGGGATGAGAGCAAAAACGCTGGTTTCTCAACTGCTCAACCTTGGTTGGCAGTGAATCCAAACTATCAAGCAATCAACGTTCAAGAAGCGCTGGCAAATCCTGATTCTATTTTCTATACCTATCAGAAGCTAGTTCAAATCCGTAAGGAGAATAGCTGGCTGATTCGAGCTGATTTTGAACTTCTTGATACGGCTGATAAGGTCTTTGCTTATATTCGTAAAGATGGCGACCGTCGTTTTCTAGTTGTGGCCAATTTGTCCAATGAAGAGCAAGACTTAACAGTAGAAGGAAACGTCAAATCTGTCTTGATTGAAAACACCACGGCTCAAGAAGCCTTTGAAAAACAAGTCTTAGCTCCATGGGATGCTTTCTGTGTGGAATTGGGCTAAATATTTCTGAACAGAAAAATCTAAAATTGAAATCGTATAAAAACAAGGGAGGACTGTATGAAAGACAGAAATTCTTTGTTTTTTTATTCCTAAAGTTTATAAACTTTCATTCTCGAAATTCAATTAACTTTACAAATTCCCACTATTTTGGTAAAATAAGCTTATGTTATAAAAACTAACATAAAGGAGAAAGAAGATGAAGACAAAAAAGCGTGTCCTTAGTGCAGGTCTGACTTTTGCGGCTGCCTTGCTTTTAGCTGCTTGCGGACAATCAGGTTCAGATACAAAAACTTACTCATCAACCTTTAGTGGAAATCCAACTACTTTTAACTATCTATTAGACTACTACGCTGATAATACAGCCATCATTACCAATCTAGTTGATGGTTTGCTTGAAAATGACAATCACGGAAATCTAATTCCGTCTTTGGCAGAAGACTGGTCTGTTTCAAGCGACGGTCTAACTTATACCTACAAATTGAGAAAAGATGCCAAATGGTTCACAGCTGACGGTGAAGAATACGCTCCAGTCAAGGCACAGGATTTTGTGACAGGTATCAAGTACGCAGTGGATAATAAATCACAGGCCATTGACTTGATTCAAAACTCAATCAAGGGCTTGAATGATTATATTACAGGAGCGGATTCTGACTTTTCTAAGGTTGGGGTTAAGGCCATTGATGACCAGACTGTTGAGTATACTTTGACACGCCCAGAGCCTTACTGGAATTCAAAAACAACGAACAGTATTCTTTTCCCAGTAAACGAAGAGTTTCTAAACTCAAAAGGGAAGGATTTTGGTACCCTATCTCCAGATAGTATTCTCTACAGTGGACCTTACTTGTTAAAAGATTTCACATCAAAATCATCTATTGAGTATGTGAAAAATCCGCATTACTATGATCATGACAAAGTATCAATTGAACACGTGAAATTGGCTTATTTTGATGGCTCAGACCAAGAATTGACCATCCGTAACTTTGAAAGTGGAGCTTATTCTATCGCTGGGGTTTATCCAAATAGTTCTAACTTTGCTAAGACCAAGGAAAAATATAGGGATAATATCGTCTATAGCTTGCAGGACAAGACTTCTTGGTACTTCAATTTCAACGTCAACCGTAAGGCTTACAGCCATACGTCTAAAACGACAGATGAGCAGAAGAAGTCAACTGAGACAGCTGTCTTGAACAAGAACTTCCGCCAAGCAGTGAACTTTGCCTTGGACCGCACAGCCTATTCTGCCCAGTCAAATGGGGAAGAGGCGGCTAGCAAGACCCTTCGTAACACCTTGGTTCCTCCTACATTTGTCCAAGTTGGAGACAAGACCTTTGGAGAAGTAGTCGCTTCTAAATTGGTCAACTATGGCACAGAATGGTCAGGTATTAACCTGGCAGATGCTAAGGATGCCTATTTCAACAAAGAAAAAGCCCAAGCAAAATTTGCGGAAGCTAAAAAAGAATTGACAAGTCAAGGTGTGACCTTCCCAATTCACTTGGATGTGGCGGTTGATCAGACAAGTAAAAATGCCGTGACAGGTATGAACTCAGTTAAGCAGACCCTTGAGTCAGTTTTAGGTGCTGATAACATTGTCATTGATGTTCAGCAACTTTCAACAGATGATTTCAATAACGTAGCCTTCTTGGCACCGACAGCAGCTGATCGTGACTACGATTTGAACTTTGATGGTTGGGTAGGTGACTACCAAGATCCATCAACTTATCTCAATCCTTTCAATGCAGAGGATGGATTCTACCTTAAGATTTTTGGACTAGATGCCAAGGAAGACAAGGAAAAAATCACTAGCCTAGGTCTTGATACCTACACTAAGATGCTCAAAGATGCAGATAGTGAAAACAAAGATGTAGCCAAACGTTATGAAAAATACGCTGAAGCACAGGCTTGGATGATTGACAATTCTCTCATTATGTCAGCTATGTCAAGTGGTGGCACAGCATCTGTAACCAAAGTGACGCCATTTACAAGAGGCTATTCATTGGTTGGTATCAAGGGTGATGGCAATAACTACAAGTACATGAAACTGCAAAAAGACACTGTGACGACCAAACAGTTTGAAGAAGCTAAAAGTAAATGGGAACAAGAAAGCAAAAAAGCAATTGAAAAAGCTCAAAAAGAAGCAGAAAAACATGTTAAATAGTTAGAAATAGCCTTTTCAAACAAAATCATAAAGACAAACATCAGTTTTGGTGCTTGTCTTTTTAAATCACTCGGCTATTGAAAACTAAGAAATGATTTGTTTTGTGCTAAAATAGATTGAAACTAAGATCCTCTCTTTTACTATAGTTAAGGAGATGTAAAGATAAGTGATAAGGAAGAGACTATGTACGACTATCTAATCGTTGGTGCTGGTTTGTCGGGAGCAATTTTTGCTTATGAAGCAACCAAGCGTGGAAAAAAAGTAAAAGTTATTGATAAACGTGACCACATTGGTGGGAATGTCTATTGTGAGAATGTAGAAGGTGTTAATGTTCATAAATACGGTGCCCATATCTTTCATACTTCTAATAAAAAAGTTTGGGATTATGTGAATCAATTTGCTGAATTTAACAACTACATCAACTCGCCTCTAGCTAATTACAAGGGTAGCCTTTATAATCTACCTTTCAATATGAATACTTTCTATGCTATGTGGGGGACAAAAACTCCTCAAGAAGTCAAAGATAAGATTGCTGAGCAAACGGCTCATATGAAGGACGTTGAACCTAAAAACTTAGAGGAACAGGCTATCAAGTTGATCGGTCCAGATATTTATGAAAAATTGATTAAAGGATATACTGAAAAGCAATGGGGACGTTCTGCGACTGACCTTCCACCCTTTATCATCAAACGCTTACCAGTTCGTTTAACCTTTGATAATAACTACTTCAATGACCGTTACCAGGGTATTCCAATTGGTGGGTATAATGTTATCATCGAAAATATGCTCAAGGATGTGGAAGTAGAACTTGGTCTTGACTTTTTTGCCAATCGTCAGGAATTAGAAGCTTCAGCTGAGAAAGTTGTCTTTACAGGGATGATTGACCAATATTTTGATTATAAACATGGCGAGTTAGAATACCGTAGTCTTCGTTTTGAGTATGAAGTTCTAGATGAGGAAAATTATCAAGGAAATGCCGTTGTAAACTATACAGAACGAGAAATTCCTTATACTCGCATTATTGAGCATAAACATTTTGAGTATGGAACACAAGATAAAACGGTTATTACTCGTGAATACCCAGCTGATTGGAAACGTGGAGATGAACCTTACTATCCAATCAATGATGAGAGAAACAATGCCATGTTTGCTAAATATCAAGAAGAAGCAGCCCAGAAAGATAAGGTCATTTTCTGTGGTCGTTTAGCAGATTATAAATACTATGACATGCATGTGGTCATCGAACGGGTCCTGAATGTTGTAGAGGAAGAGTTGGGATATTAATGCAACGATTCTATAATTTTAGAATTTTTGCTACTTAAGATTTTTAGAAGTAAAGCGAACAAGATTGTTTTCTGTCGGTCAGAAGAGAATCTATGTTGGCTTTTTGTTTTATGTAGATGACCAATTTATACTTATGTAAAATCAAAGAACATCTTTTGTTGGCAGTTTGCTCAAGGAATATCGTAGCCCAAATATGTACTTTAAAATTCAACAGTTCTTATAAGTATTCCTGTATTCTAGGGAATCGATGCTAGAGTTTTTGCTAAAAATCTATCATATATATTCTCAGAATAGGAGAATTTTCTACTATTTTTGATTTTAAATAAGTATAAAACAGAATACTATTTGATATTTAGAGATAGTATCAATAAGTCCTTTGTTATGTGAATTAGTTAAGAAGTATTTAACCTTATTCATATTTTTTCAGAGTTGTTGTTTAAAAAATAATTTTCAAAAATTCAGAAAATTGTATTGACAGGACTTAAAAAAGGGTCTATAATGAATAAAAAACAAAGGAGAATGCTATGAAAACAAGAAAAGTATTGGCTCTTGCGGGAGTGACTTTATTAGCAGCAGGTGTCTTAGCTGCTTGTTCTGGGGGCTCAGGCGCTAAAGGTGAACAGACCTTTGCATTTACATATGAGACACATCCAGATAATCTCAACTATTTGACAACTGGTAAGGCAGCAACTGCCGACATTACTAGTAATGTGATTGATGGATTGCTTGAAAATGATAAATACGGGAACCTTATTCCCTCAATGGCAGAGGACTGGTCAGTTTCTAAGGATGGCTTGACTTATACTTATAAGATTCGTCAGGATGCCAAGTGGTATACATCTGAGGGAGAAGAGTATGCTCCTGTTAAGGCTCAAGACTTTGTGACAGGTCTTAAATATGCAACAGATAAGAAAGCAGAAGCCCTTTACTTGGTACAGGATTCAATCAAAGGACTAGATGCCTATGCTAAAGGGGAAATCAAAGATTTTTCTCAAGTCGGGATTAAAGCCCTTGATGATCAAACAGTCCAATACACTTTGAACAAACCTGAAAGTTTTTGGAACTCAAAAACAACCATGGGTGTGCTTGCGCCAGTCAATGAAGAGTTTTTGAATTCAAAAGGGGATGATTTTGCCAAAGCTACGGATCCAAGTAGTATCTTGTACAATGGTCCTTATTTGTTGAAATCTATTGTGACCAAATCCTCTGTTGAGTTTGCGAAAAATCCGAACTACTGGGATAAGGATAATGTGCATATTGACAAGATCAAATTGTCATTCTGGGATGGTCAAGATACTAGCAAACCAGCAGAAAACTTTAAAGATGGTAGCCTTACAGCAGCTCGTCTCTATCCAACAAGTGCAAGTTTCGCAGAGCTTGAGAAGAGTATGAAAGACAATATTGTCTATACGCAACAAGACTCGACTACGTATCTAGTAGGAACAAATATTGATCGTCAGTCCTATAAATATACTTCTAAGACTAGCGACGAACAAAAGACATCAACTAAAAAGGCTCTCTTAAACAAGGATTTCCGTCAGGCTATTGCCTTTGGTTTTGACCGTACAGCCTATGCCTCTCAGTTGAATGGAGAAACTGGAGCAAGCAAAATCTTGCGTAATCTCTTTGTGCCACCAACATTTGTTCAAGCAGATGGGAAGAACTTTGGCGATATAGTCAAAGAAAAATTAGTGACTTATGGGGATGAATGGAAGGATGTCAATCTTGCAGATTCACAAGATGGTCTTTACAATCCAGAAAAAGCTAAAGCAGAATTTGCCAAAGCCAAATCAGCCCTACAAGCTGAGGGAGTACAATTCCCAATTCACCTAGATATGCCTGTTGACCAGACAGCAACTACAAAAGTTCAACGTGTCCAATCTATGAAACAATCCTTGGAAGCAACTTTAGGAACTGATAATGTCGTTATTGATATCCAACAATTGCAAAAAGATGAATTGCTTAATGTAACTCTATTTGCCGAAAATGCTGCTGGCGAAGACTGGGATTTATCAGATAATGTCGGTTGGGGTCCAGACTTTGCCGATCCATCAACCTACCTTGATATTATCAAACCTTCTGTAGGAGAAAGTACTAAAACATATTTAGGATTTGACTCAGGGGAAGATAATGTAGCTGCTAAAAAAGTAGGTCTATATGACTACGAAAAATTGGTTACTGAAGCTGGTGATGAGACTACAGATGTTGCTAAACGATATGATAAATACGCAGCAGCCCAAGCTTGGTTGACAGATAGTGCCTTGATCATCCCAACAACTTCTAAAACTGGTCGTCCAATCTTGTCTAAGATGGTACCATTTACAATACCATTTGCATTGTCAGGAAATAAAGGTACAAGTGACCCAGTCTTGTATAAATACCTTGAACTTCAAGACAAGGCAGTTACTGCAGATGAATATCAAAAAGCTCAAGAAAAATGGATGAAAGAAAAAGCAGAATCCAATAAAAAAGCGCAAGAAGAACTCGCAAAACATGTGAAATAAGATAAAAAGAGACTGAGCAAAAAGTCTTTAAAAGCAAAACGCATATTGTCAGGTGATGAAAGCCTTGATCGTATGCGTTTTATTGTGAAATGAGGAATGGTAGACTATAGCTGGTTGACACTGAACCGGTACACTCTTGTTTCAAATATTACAGTGTATTGAATCAAGACCGGCATATTGTAGCTCATAAAATATTTTTAGAAATTCATACTCTTCGAAAATCTCTTCAAACCACGTCAGCTTCCATCTGCAACCTCAAAACAGTGTTTTGAGCAAGCTGCAGCTAGCTTCCTAGTTTGCTTTTTGATTTTCATTGAGTATGATTTGAATTTCCCAATCAATTTGCTTAGTTTTTATTTCAATCTACTTTACTTGATTTCTGTATTTTATTTTGAAAATGAAAAAATCCTGAGTTTAGAGTTCTCAGGATTTTCTTCATCTTACTGTTGTGGTTGTTGTTGGACTTGAGGAGTCTGTGGAGCTGGATTTTGATTGGCTCCTGGTGCATTTGGTGCTTGATTTTGACCATTAGTACTAGCATCAGGACTTGTTACTGGTGCTTGACTAGTAGAGCTTTCTGCACTTGTTGATGAGCTTTCGGTTGAAGATGATTGGGATGTCGTTTCAGTCCAAGTCGGTCTTGCTCCATTTTGGAAAACAAACTGCCCATTTCGATAGATGCCATCTGGCATATTCCAGTCCTCTGGATTGCTTCCTTCAGACAGGTAGGTCATCATAGAGCGGTAAACTTTAGCAGCGACCGTAAGGCCATCGCCTACAAGTGGTGTCAGACGGTTAGAATAGCCTGTCCATACAGCCATTGCATATTTGCGGGTATACCCTACAAACATTTCATCTGGAGCTACGTAACCAGTGTTCTTGATATACTTTTCAATTTCTTCGTCAGTATAGTTAGAAGTACCTGTTTTACCTGCTTGTGGAAGCCAAGGTAGGTAGGCTCCACGTCCGATTCCGTATACTAAGACAGTTTTCATCATGTCGGTCATCATATAGGCTGTCGTTTCCTTCATGGCACGAGTTCCGACATTAGAGAACTCTTTTTCACTCCCATCACTAAAGACGACTTTATGGATATACATTGGTTTATAGTAAGTTCCACCATTTGCAAAGGCAGCGTAAGCAGCAGCCATCTTTTCACTACTTGCTCCATATTTTTTGTCTGACTCGGTTGTGTTACTTGAAATGGCATTTGAGTAGTGAAGACTTGGGTAGTCGATTCCGAGACCATTTAGGAAAGTCTTGGCACGGTTGAGTCCGACCTTGTTTAGCGTTTCCACGGCTGGGACGTTTCGCGATTGTTGCAGGGCGTATTGCAAGGTGATATTGCCAAAGTAGCCCCTATCCCAGTTATAAACAGGGGTATCTGTCCCAGGGTAGTTATAGGGCTCATCGTGAACGATAGTAGCAGTTGAATCGTAGACACCGTACTCCAAGGCAGGAGCATAGTCTGTGATCGGTTTCATAGTTGATCCCCAGTCGCGGTTTGTTTCCACTGCTTGGTTAATTCCGAAGGAAACATTACTTGACTGATGACGTGCTCCTAGCTGAGCAATGACTTTACCGTTAGAAACATCAACAATGGTAGAAGCGACTTGCAATTCATCGTCTGGATAGGCAACGTATTCGTCTGTATTGTAAATATCCCACAGATGTTTTTGAGCTTCTTGGTCTACATTTGTGTAGACATCCATCCCAGTTGTGAGCAGGTTATAGCCTGTTTCTTCTTCAACTTGATTGATGACCTCCTTGAGGTAATTATCCATGTAAGCAGGGTAATTACTTGCTGATTTGAGACTTTGTAATCCATCAGTAATTGGTGTGTTGACTGCTTTCTCATACTGTTCAGCAGAGATGTAGCCTTGATTTTTCATTTCAGATAAGACCAAGTTTCGGCGGTCTTGGGCTGCTTCTGGATGTGAATAGGGGTCATATTGGTTTGGTGCCTGAGGCATTCCAGCCAGCAAGGCTAACTGAGGTAAACTTAAATTATTGAGGTCTTTACCATAGTAGTTTTGAGCTGCTGTCTGCATTCCATAGTTGCCATTAGACATGTAGACCTTATTTATATAGTAGGTCAAGATTTCTTGCTTGGTTGCTTTTTGTTCTAACTGAATCGCTAACCAAGCTTCCTGAGCCTTACGAGAAATAGTCTGATCGGAAGTCGAGGTTGAAAAGTAAGTCAACTTAATCAACTGTTGAGTGAGAGTTGATCCACCTTGGAGGGAATTACTTTGCAGATTGCGCAAGAAAGCTCCCAGGATACGGATGGTATCAATCCCCCTGTGGTCGAAGAAGCGATGGTCTTCGATAGAAACGATTGCCTTAACCAAATCTGTGGGAATATCATTAGCTTGGGCATTGACGCGGCGTTCAGAACCCAAGTCAGCAATGAGTTGATTTTTATTGTCGTAGATTTTACTAGAGGTTGTTGCAACTAGTTTACTCTCGGATAGGCTAGGAGCCTTGCTAACGTAGTAGAAAAAAACTCCTCCGCCTAAGACAATGGCTGCGATAACCAAGCTTAAGAAGCTAATGCTCAAATACTTGATTAGGCGCAGAATCGTTGGTTTGTTCATCTTGTTTTACCACCTAATAAATGTTCTTTGATAACATTGAGATAGGGAATTTGAGGGAAGGCACCAGCCTTGATTTCATATCCATATTCTCGAATATATCCAAGTGGCATTGATTTTTGTCCCTTATCTTGATGATAGAAGCGAATCAAATCGAATGCCGGCAATAAGTAGGTTTCTTGCTGAGAAGAAAAGTGAAGAAGGACAAAGCAGATTCCTTGTTGGGCAAGGACTTGTTCCATATGCTGAATCTGATGTAGATGGAAATTTTTCATCGGAATCGCACGTTTTTGTTTTGTTTCCTTGGCTTCAAAGTCGATGTAATATCCATTATAAACGCCAGAATAGTCCGTCGTTGAAGCTTGTCGAAAATAGGCTTCAACAATCTTGGCACGACTTCGCTGTGGATAGTCCACTCGTACAATTTGAATAGGGGTTGGTTTCTTGTGTATAACAGCCAAGCCCTGAGACAAATAGTAGTCATTGGTAGCATTGATCATCTTTTCAAAAGACATTCCTCGATTTGCGAAATTTTTGGGTTGAGAAAGAGATGTTTGTCTTTTTTGTGATGAAAGTTTATGTGGATAGTTGACCATAATTCTCCTTATTGGTACAATAACATCACTCTATTATACCATAAATTTGCACAGAAAGGGTTAAAAATGGCTACAGCTTTGGTTTTAGGCTATTCTGCTTTTGATTTGGGTTTATTTTCTGATAAGGATCCTCGTCTTAAATTGATAAAAAAAGCAATACGTAAAGATTTAGAGGCTATGGCAGCAGATGGGGTGTCTTGGCTTGTGTTTACAGGAAGTTTGGGTTTTGAATATTGGGTTTTAGAGGTTGCTCAGGAGATGAAAACCGAGTACGGTTTCCAGTTGGCCACCATTTTTGCTTTTGAAACTCATGGGGAAAATTGGAATGAAGGCAATCAGATGAAACTGAGCCGCTTTAAGCAGGTAGACTTTGTCAAATATGCCTATCCTCGCTATGAACACAAGGGGCAGTTAAGAGACTACCAGCAGTTTTTACTGGAAAATACGAATAGTTCTTATCTTTTTTATGATGAGGAAAATGAAACGAAATTAGCTTATTTTTACCAAAAGATGAAAAATCAAGAGGACTATTTTATAAAGAGATTAACATTTGATCAATTAAATGAACTTGCTGAAAATTTTTCCGAAAATTGAAGCTTTGACCTTGATTTTTGTTTGCCTTTTTTTATATAATAATACTAGCAAGCGAGAATGGAGAGAGACATGGCAAGTATTATTTTTTCAGCGAAAGATATTTTTGAACAAGAGTTTGGACGTGAAGTTCGTGGGTATAGCAAGGTAGAAGTTGATGAGTTTTTAGACGATGTCATCAAGGACTATGAAACCTATGCTGCCTTGGTCAAGTCACTTCGTCAGGAAATTGCGGATTTGAAGGAAGAATTAACTCGTAAACCGCAAGTGAGTTCGGCTCCAAGTCCTAGTCACCCAGATCCAATTGATGTGGCTGCTTCATCTTCTATGACGAATTTTGATATTTTGAAACGCTTGAATCGTCTTGAAAAAGAAGTATTCGGTAAACAAATTTTAGACAATACTGATTTGTAATTCAGGTCTTGTTACATGCAATTTTTGGATAATCGCGTGAGGAGAATTGCTTCTCATGAGGAAAGTCCATGCTAGCACAGGCTGTGATGCCTGTAGTGTTTGTGCTAGGCGAAACCATAAGCCTAGGGACGAGAAATCGTTACGGCAGTTGAAATGGCTAAGTCCTTGGATAGGTCAGAGTAGGCTTGAAAGTGCCACAGTGACGGAGTCTTTCTGGAAACGGAGAGAGTGGAACGCGGTAAACCCCTCAAGCTAGCAACCCAAATTTTGGTCGGGGCATGGAGTACGCGGAAACGAACGTAGTATTCTGACTGCTATCAGCTAGAGCTGTTAGTGGTAGACAGATGATTATCGAAGGAAGTGGTCCTAGTCACTTCTGGAACAAAACATGGCTTATAGAAAATTGCATATAGGTTGGGGCTGAGAAATTTTCTCAACCTCATTTTTTAAAGTGGACATATAGAAAGGTCTTGCAAGACTGTAACATGAAAAAAGAATTTAATTTAATTGCAACTGTGGCAGCAGGTCTTGAAGCTGTTGTAGGACGAGAAGTAAGAGAGCTGGGCTACGATTGTCAGGTTGAAAATGGGCGTGTGCGTTTTCAAGGAGACGTGAGAGCGATTATCGAAACCAACCTCTGGCTTCGGGCAGCAGATCGTATCAAGATCATCGTAGGAACGTTCCCAGCTAAGACGTTTGAAGAGTTGTTTCAGGGAGTTTTTGCTTTAGATTGGGAAAATTATTTACCACTCGGAGCTCGGTTCCCAATTTCAAAAGCCAAATGTGTTAAATCTAAACTTCACAATGAACCCAGTGTTCAGGCTATTTCTAAGAAAGCTGTTGTCAAGAAATTGCAGAAACACTATGCTCGCCCAGAAGGGGTTCCTCTGATGGAGAATGGCCCAGAGTTTAAGATTGAGGTCTCTATTCTCAAAGATGTGGCAACTGTCATGATTGATACGACAGGCTCTAGCCTCTTTAAACGTGGTTATCGTACCGAAAAAGGGGGAGCCCCTATCAAGGAAAACATGGCGGCAGCTATTTTGCAACTTTCTAACTGGTATCCAGACAAGCCTTTGATTGATCCGACCTGTGGTTCGGGGACTTTCTGTATCGAGGCTGTCATGATTGCCAGAAAGATGGCGCCTGGCCTTCGTCGCTCCTTTGCTTTTGAGGAATGGAACTGGATTAGCGATCGCTTGATTCAGGAAGTGCGCACAGAGGCGGCTAAAAAAGTGGACCGTGAGCTGGAATTGGATATCATGGGCTGTGATATTGATGCTCGCATGGTGGAAATTGCTAAGGCCAATGCTCAGGCAGCTGGTGTTGCAGGGGATATTACTTTTAAGCAGATGCGCGTGCAGGATTTACGTTCCGATAAAATCAATGGTGTAATCATCTCCAATCCTCCTTACGGGGAACGTTTATCAGATGATGCAGGGGTGACCAAGCTTTATGCTGCGATGGGTCAGGTATTTGCACCACTGAAAACTTGGAGCAAATTTATCCTGACTAGTGATGAAGCCTTTGAAAGCAAGTATGGTAGCCAAGCAGATAAGAAGCGTAAGTTATACAACGGAACCTTGAAAGTGGATCTGTATCAATATTTTGGTCAGCGTGTCAAACGGCAAGAGGTAAAATAGAAAGGGATACTCATGAGTAAGAAAAGACGGAATCGTCATAAAAAAGAAAACCAAGAACCGCAAAAAGAAAACCAAGAACCGCGATTTGATTTTGATGAAGCAAAAGAGCTAACAGTTGGTCAAGCTATTCGTAAAAATGAAGAAGTGGAAGCAGGAGTCTTGCCTGAGGATTCCATTTTGGACAAGTATGTTAAGCAACACAAAGATGAAATTGAGGCGGATAAGTTTGCGACTCGTCAATACAAAAAAGAGGAGCTAGTTGAAACTCAGAGTCTGGATGATTTAATCCAAGAAGTGCGTGAGGCTGTAGAAGAGTCAGAAGCTTCTTCGGAGGAAGTTCCATCTTCTGAAGACATCTTACCACCCTTGCCTCTGGACGATGAGGAGCAAGACTTGGATCCTCTATTGCTAGAGGATGAAAATCCAACAGAAATGACTGAAGAAGTGGAAGAGGAGCAGAGTCTTTCTCGTCTGGAACAAGAAGACTCAGAAAAGAAAAGCAAAAAAGGCTTTGTTTTGACCGTTTTGGCGCTTGTATCAGTAGTTATCTGTGTCAGTGCTTATTATGTCTATCGTCAAGTGAATCGCTCGACCAAGGAAATTGAAACTTCTCAATCAACTACAGCCAATCAATCGGATGTGGATGATTTTAATACACTTTATGACGCCTTCTACACAGACAGCAATAAAACGGCTTTGAAAAATAGCCAGTTTGATAAACTAAGTCAACTCAAGACCTTACTTGATAAGCTGGAAGGTAGTCGTGAACATACGCTTGCCAAATCTAAATATGATAGTCTAGCAACGCAAATTAAGGCCATTCAAGATGTCAATGCACAATTTGAAAAACCAGCTATTGTGGATGGTGTGTTGGATACCAATGCCAAAGCTAAATCGGATGCTAAATTTACAGATATTAAAACTGGAAATACGGAGCTTGATAAAGTGCTAGATAAGGCTATCAGCCTTGGTAAGAGCCAGCAAACAAGTACTTCTAGCTCAAGTTCAAGTGAAACTAGTAGCTCAAGCTCTAGTCAAACAAGCTCAAATACGACTAGTGAGACAAGCCCAAGTAGTTCAAATGCTGCCTCAAATGAAACTAGAAGTACTCGCAGTGAAGTCAATATGGGTCTCTCGAGTGCAGGGGTTGCTGTTCAAAGAAGTGCCAGTCGTGTTGCCTATAATCAGTCTGCTATTGATGATAGTAACAACTCTGCTTGGGATTTTGCGGATGGTGTTTTGGAACAAATTCTAGCGACTTCACGTTCACGTGGCTATATCACTGGAGACCAATATATCCTTGAACGTGTCAATATCGTTAATGGCAATGGTTATTACAACCTCTACAAGCCAGATGGAACCTATCTCTTTACCCTTAACTGTAAGACAGGCTACTTTGTCGGAAATGGCGCTGGTCATGCGGATGACTTGGACTACTAAGCAGTCGTTACAAAATTCTTTCTTTTCAAAAGTAAAAATGATAAAATAAAACAAATCAAACAAGAGGAGTGTCAAATGACAAAAGCTAACTTTGGTGTCGTAGGTATGGCCGTAATGGGTCGTAACCTTGCCCTTAATATTGAATCTCGTGGTTATACAGTTGCTATCTACAACCGTAGTAAAGAAAAAACGGAAGATGTAATTGCTTGCCATCCTGAAAAGAACTTTGTACCAAGCTATGACGTTGAAAGTTTTGTAAACTCAATCGAAAAACCTCGTCGTATCATGCTCATGGTTCAAGCAGGACCTGGTACAGATGCTACAATTCAAGCCCTTCTTCCACACCTTGACAAGGGTGATATCTTGATTGACGGCGGAAACACTTTCTACAAAGATACAATCCGTCGTAATGAAGAATTGGCAAACTCAGGTATCAACTTTATCGGTACTGGGGTTTCTGGTGGTGAAAAAGGTGCCCTTGAAGGTCCTTCTATCATGCCTGGTGGACAAAAAGAGGCCTATGAATTGGTTGCGGATGTTCTTGAAGAAATCTCAGCTAAGGCACCAGAAGATGGCAAACCATGTGTGACTTATATCGGTCCTGATGGAGCTGGTCACTATGTGAAAATGGTTCACAACGGTATCGAGTATGGTGATATGCAATTGATTGCAGAAAGCTATGACTTGATGCAACACTTGCTAGGTCTTTCTGCAGAAGACATGGCTGAAATCTTTACTGAGTGGAACAAGGGTGAATTGGACAGCTACTTGATTGAAATCACAGCTGATATCTTGAGCCGTAAAGACGATGAAGGCCAAGATGGACCAATCGTAGACTACATCCTTGATGCTGCAGGTAACAAGGGAACTGGTAAATGGACTAGCCAATCATCACTTGATCTTGGTGTGCCATTGTCACTCATCACTGAGTCAGTATTTGCTCGCTACATCTCTACTTACAAAGAAGAACGCGTGCATGCTAGCAAGGTTCTTCCAAAACCAGCTGCCTTCAAATTTGAAGGAGACAAGGCTGAGTTGATTGAAAAGATCCGTCAAGCCCTTTACTTCTCAAAAATCATTTCATACGCACAAGGTTTTGCGCAATTGCGTGTAGCTTCTAAAGAAAACAACTGGAATTTGCCATTTGCAGATATCGCATCTATCTGGCGTGATGGCTGTATTATCCGTTCTCGTTTCTTGCAAAAGATTACAGATGCTTACAACCGTGATGCAGACCTTGCTAACCTTCTTTTGGATGAGTACTTCTTGGATGTTACTGCTAAGTACCAACAAGCAGTGCGTGATATCGTAGCTCTTGCTGTTCAAGCTGGTGTACCAGTACCAACCTTCTCAGCAGCTATTACTTACTTTGATAGCTACCGTTCAGCTGATCTTCCAGCTAACTTGATCCAAGCGCAACGTGATTACTTTGGTGCCCACACTTACCAACGTAAAGACAAAGAAGGAACCTTCCACTACTCTTGGTATGACGAAAAATAAGTAGGTCTGCCATGGGGAAACGGATTTTATTACTTGAGAAAGAACGAAATCTAGCTCATTTTTTAAGTTTGGAGCTCCAAAAAGAGCAATACCGAGTTGATCAGGTTGAGGAGGGGCAAAAAGCCCTCTCCATGGCTCTTCAGACAGACTATGACTTGATTTTATTGAATGCTCAACTGGGGGATATGACAGCCCAGGATTTTGCAGACAAGCTGAGTCGGACTAAGCCAGCTTCAGTGATCATGGTCTTGGACCATCGTGAAGAATTGCAAGATCAGATTGAGACAATCCAACGCTTTGCCGTTTCTTACATCTATAAGCCAGTTATTATTGAGAATCTGGTAGCTCGTATTTCAGCGATTTTCCGAGGTCGGGACTTCATCGATCAACACTGTAGTCAGATGAAGGTTCCAACGTCTTACCGTAATCTGCGTATGGATGTAGAACATCATACCGTTTATCGTGGCGAGGAAATGATTGCTCTGACGCGTCGTGAGTATGACCTCTTGGCTACTCTTATGGGAAGCAAGAAAGTTCTGACTCGTGAGCAGTTGTTGGAAAGTGTCTGGAAGTATGAAAGTGCGACCGAAACAAATATCGTGGATGTCTATATCCGTTATCTACGTAGCAAGCTTGATGTAAAAGGTCAAAAAAGCTACATTAAAACCGTGCGTGGTGTTGGTTACACCATGCAAGAATAGAAAAGCAGTTGCAGTTGTGTAACTGCTTTTTATGTGATTTCTTTATATATTGACATAAAATTTTGTATTTGCTACAATCAGTTATGGAGGATAGGTCTAATGAAAATAATAAAAAAATTGATGCCAATCGCATTAGCAGTCTTTTTCTTTGGTCTGCTAGCGACAAGTACAGTATTGGCGGATGATGCTGATTCAGAAAGCTGGAAATTTGTCCAAGAAAATGGTAGAACCTACTACAAGAAGGGGGAACTCAAAGAAACCTACTGGCGAGTGATTGATGGTAAGTACTATTATTTTGATCCTTTATCTGGAGAGATGATTGTCGGCTGGCAATATATACCTGCTCCACACGAAGGGGTTACGATTGGTTCTTCTATAAGGCAAGATATTGCTTTTAGACCAGATTGGTTTTACTTTGGTCAAGATGGGGTACTACAAGAATTTGTTGGTAAGCAAGTTTTAGAAGCAAAAACAGCTACAAATGTCAACAAGCATCATGGGGAACAATATAATAGTCCAGCAGAGAAACGAGTCTATTATTTTGAAGATCAACGTAGTTATCACACCTTAAAAACTGGTTGGGTTTATGATGAGGGGCACTGGTATTATTTACTGAAGGATGGTGGCTTTGATTCTCGCATCAACAGATTGACTGTTGGGGAGCTAGCACGTGGTTGGGCTAAGGATTTTCCTCTTACATATGATGAAGATAAATTAAAAGCTGCTCCATGGTATTATCTAGATCCAACAACTGGTATTATGCAAACTGGTTGGCAATACCTTGATAATAAGTGGTACTACCTCCGTTCATCAGGAGCTATGGCGACTGGTTGGTATCAAGAAGGTTCGACTTGGTATTATTTAGATGAGCCAAATGGCGATATGAAAACTGGTTGGCAATATCTTGGTAACAAGTGGTACTATCTCCGTTCATCAGGAGCTATGGCGACTGGCTGGTATCAAGAAGGCTCAACTTGGTATTACTTAGACCAATCAAATGGTGATATGAAAACTGGCTGGCAATACCTTGGTAGCAAGTGGTACTATCTCCGTTCATCAGGAGCTATGGTCACTGGTTGGTTCCAGGTCAATGGCAAATGGTACTATGCTTATAGCTCAGGTGCTTTAGCAGTGAATACGACCGTAGATGGCTATTCTGTCAATTATAATGGCGAATGGATTCAATAATGAAAGAAGCGATTGTAAAGGAAACAATCGCTTTTTTTGTGAAAATATAATAAAATAGATAGGAGAGAATAAATACTTGTAGGAAAAAATAATACTCTTCGAAAATCAAATTCAAACCACGTCAGCGTCGCCTTACCGTACTCAAGTACAGCCTGCGGCTAGCTTCCTAGTTTGCTTTTTGATTTTCATTGAGTATGAGACGGCTTTTTCGTCTAGCAAAAGGAAAATATGACAAAAAAAGTTGGTGTCGGTCAGGCGCATAGTAAGATTATTTTAATAGGGGAGCATGCGGTCGTTTATGGTTATCCTGCTATTTCCCTACCTCTTTTGGAGGTGGAGGTGACTTGTAAGGTTGTCCCTGCTGAAAGTCCGTGGCGTCTTTATGAGGAGGATACTTTGTCCATGGCGGTTTATGCTTCGCTGGAGTATTTGGATATCAAAGAAGCCTGCATTCGTTGTGAGATTGACTCGGCTATCCCTGAAAAACGGGGAATGGGTTCGTCAGCTGCTATCAGTATAGCGGCCATTCGTGCGGTATTTGACTACTATCAGGTAGACCTGCCTCATGATGTACTAGAAATCTTGGTCAATCGGGCGGAGATGATTGCCCATATGAATCCGAGTGGTTTGGATGCTAAGACCTGTCTCAGTGACCAGCCTATTCGCTTTATTAAGAACGTAGGATTTACAGAGCTTGAGATGGAATTATCCGCCTATTTGGTGATTGCAGATACAGGCGTTTATGGTCATACTCGTGAAGCCATCCAAGTGGTTCAAAACAAGGGGAAGGATGCCCTACCGTTTTTGCATGCCTTGGGAGAATTGACCCAGCAGGCAGAAGAGACGATTTCACGAAAAGATGCTGAAGGACTGGGACAAATCCTCAGTCAAGCGCATTTACATTTAAGAGAAATTGGTGTCAGTAGCCCTGAGGCGGATTCCCTCGTTGAAACGGCTCTTAGCCATGGTGCTTTGGGTGCCAAGATGAGCGGTGGTGGACTAGGAGGCTGTATTATAGCCTTGGCAGATAATTTAACACACGCACAAGAACTAGCAGAAAGATTAGAAGAGAAAGGAGCTGTTCAGACATGGATAGAGAGCCTGTAACAGTACGTTCCTACGCAAATATTGCTATTATCAAATATTGGGGAAAGAAAAAAGAAAAGGAGATGGTGCCTGCTACTAGCAGTATTTCTCTGACTTTGGAAAATATGTACACGGAGACGATTTTGTCATCTCTACCGATGGATGCGACAGCTGATGCCTTTTACATCAATGGTCAGCTACAGAGTGAGGCGGAGCATGCCAAGATGAGTAAGATTATTGATCGTTATCGTCCAGATGGTGAGGGCTTTGTCCGTATCGATACTCAGAACAATATGCCTACCGCGGCGGGTCTGTCCTCAAGTTCCAGTGGTTTGTCCGCCTTGGTCAAGGCTTGCAATGCTTATTTCAAGCTTGGCTTGGATAGAAGTCAGTTGGCACAGGAGGCTAAGTTTGCCTCAGGCTCTTCTTCTCGGAGTTTTTATGGACCGCTAGGTGCCTGGGATAAGGATAGCGGAGAAATTTACCCTGTAGAGACAGACTTGAAGCTAGCTATGATGATGTTGGTGCTAGAGGATAAGAAAAAACCAATTTCTAGCCGTGACGGGATGAAACTTTGTGTGGAAACCTCGACGACCTTTGACGACTGGGTGCATCAGTCTGAGAAGGACTATCAGGATATGCTGGTTTATCTCAAGGAAAATGACTTTGTCAAGGTTGGGGAATTAACTGAGAAAAATGCCCTGGCTATGCACGCTACGACCAAAACAGCATCACCAGCTTTTTCTTATCTGACGGATGCAAGCTATGAAGCCATGGACTTTGTCCGCCAGCTTCGTGAGCAAGGAGAAGCTTGCTACTTTACCATGGATGCTGGTCCCAATGTCAAGGTCCTCTGTCAAGAGAAAGACTTGGAGCATTTATCAGAAATCTTCGGTCAACGTTATCGCTTGATTGTGTCAAAAACAAAGGATTTGAGCCAAGATGATTGCTGTTAAAACTTGCGGAAAACTCTATTGGGCAGGTGAATATGCTATTTTAGAGCCAGGGCAGTTAGCCTTGATAAAGGATATTCCTATCTATATGAGGGCTGAGATTGCTTTTTCAGATAGTTATCGTATCTATTCAGATATGTTTGATTTAGCAGTAGATTTGACGCCAAATCCTGACTATAGTTTGATTCAAGAAACGATTGCTTTAGTGGAAGATTTCCTCGTTTATCGTGGGCAGACCTTGCGACCTTTTTCTCTAGAAATTCGTGGAAAAATGGAACGAGAAGGGAAAAAGTTTGGTCTGGGTTCTAGCGGTAGCGTCGTTGTTTTGCTCATCAAGGCTCTGCTAGCTCTGTATAAGCTTTCGGTTGATCAGGAGCTCTTGTTCAAGCTGGCTAGTGCTGTCTTGCTCAAGCGAGGAGACAATGGCTCTATGGGAGACCTTGCCTGTATTGTGGCAGAAGATTTGGTTCTCTACCAGTCATTTGATCGCCAGCAGGTAGCTGCTTGGTTGGAAGAAGAAAATTTGGCGACAGTTTTAGAGCGTGATTGGGGCTTTTCAATTTCGCAGGTGAAACCAACTTTAGAATGTGATTTCCTAGTGGGATGGACCAAGGAAGTGGCTGTATCGAGTCACATGGTCCAGCAAATCAAACAAAATATCAATCAGAATTTTTTAAGTTCCTCAAAAGAAACGGTAGCTGCTTTGGTAGAAGCCTTGGAGCAGGGGGAAGCAGAAAAAATTATCGAGCAAGTAGAAGTAGCAAGCAAGATCTTAGAAGGCTTGAGCGCGGATATTTACACGACTTCGCTTAGACAGTTGAAAGAAGCCAGTCAAGATTTGCAGGCTGTTGCTAAGAGTAGTGGCGCTGGTGGCGGTGACTGTGGGATTGCCTTGAGTTTTGATGTGCAATCAACTGAAACATTAAAAAATCGCTGGGCCGATCTGGGGATTGAGCTCTTATACCAAGAAAGGATAGGACATGACGACAAATCGTAAGGATGAGCATATCCGCTATGCCCTTGAGCAGAAAAGTTCCTATAATAGCTTTGATGAGGTGGAGTTGATTCATTCTTCCCTGCCTCTTTACGACCTGGATGAAATCGATCTTTCGACAGAATTTGCTGGTCGAAAGTGGAACTTTCCTTTTTATATCAATGCCATGACAGGTGGGAGTGAAAAAGGTAAAGAAATCAATCAAAAACTAGCTCAAGTGGCAGAAACCTGTGGTATTTTATTTGTAACGGGCTCTTATAGCGCAGCCCTAAAGGATCCTACAGATGCCTCATTTTCTGTTAAGTCTAGCTATCCAAATCTCCTTCTTGGAACCAATATTGGATTGGACAAGCCTGTTGAGTTGGGACTTCAGACTGTAGAAGAGATGAATCCTGTTCTCTTGCAAGTGCATGTCAATGTTATGCAGGAATTGCTTATGCCTGAGGGAGAAAGAAAGTTTCGAAGCTGGCAATCGCATTTAGCAGACTACAGCAAGCAAATCCCTGTTCCTATTGTCCTCAAGGAAGTGGGCTTTGGAATGGATGCCAAGACAATTGAGAGAGCTTATGAACTAGGGGTTCGAACCGTTGACCTATCGGGTCGTGGTGGTACCAGCTTTGCCTATATCGAAAACCGTCGCAGTGGTCAACGTGATTACCTCAATCAATGGGGCCAGTCCACCATGCAGGCCCTTCTCAATGCTCAAGACTGGAAAGACAAGGTTGAACTCTTGGTTAGTGGAGGTGTTCGCAATCCGCTGGATATGATTAAGTGTTTGGTCTTTGGTGCCAAGGCTGTAGGACTGTCTCGAACAGTTCTGGAATTGGTTGAAACCTATTCAGTTGAAGAAGTGATTGGCATTGTCCAAGGCTGGAAAGACGATCTGCGTTTGATTATGTGTGCCCTTAATTGTGTCACCATAGCAGATCTGCAAAAAGTAGACTATCTTCTTTATGGAAAATTAAAAGAAGCAAATGATCAGATGAAAAAGGCGTAACCACCGCCTTTTTTTCCATCCTCAGACTGAGGTGACTTTTTTGAATTGTGATAAAATAGAAGGGAGAGGATGCACCTATGAGAAAATTTAAAATCTTTTTATTTATCGAAGCCTGTCTTCTGACAGGAGCTCTGATTTTGATGGTATCAGAGCATTTTTCGCGTTTTCTGCTGATTTTATTCCTCTTTTTGCTTTTGATTCGCTATTACACTGGTAAAGAGGGCAATAATCTTCTTTTAGTGGTTGCAACCATTCTCTTCTTTTTCATCGTCATGCTTAATCCCTTTGTGATTCTAGCTATTTTTGTTGCGGTTATCTATAGCCTCTTTCTTCTTTATCCGATGATGAATCAGGAAAAAGAGCAGACCAATTTGGTTTTTGAAGAGGTGGTAACGGTTAAGAAGGAGAAAAATCGTTGGTTTGGAAATCTCCATCATTTTTCAAGCTACCAGACTTGCCAGTTTGATGATATCAATCTCTTTCGTTTCATGGGGAAGGACACTATTCATCTGGAGAGGGTCATCCTAACCAATCATGACAATGTCATTATCCTCAGAAAGATGGTAGGAACGACCAAAATCATCGTACCTGTAGATGTGGAAGTCAGTCTCAGTGTCAACTGTCTCTATGGGGATTTGACTTTTTTCAACCAGCCCAAGCGAGCGCTCCGCAATGAACACTATCATCAAGAAACAAGAGACTATCTTAAGAGTAACAAGAGTGTCAAGATTTTCTTGACCACTATGATTGGGGATGTTGAGGTGGTCAGAGGATGAAAAAACAAGCCTATGTAATCATTGCTCTCACCTCCTTTCTGTTTGTCTTATTTTTCTCCCACAGCTTGATGGAAATTCTTGATTTTGACTGGTCTATTTTCCTGCACGATGTCGAAAAAACAGAAAAATTTGTTTTTTTGTTGTTGGTGTTCAGCATGTCCATGACCTGTCTCTTAGCCCTATTTTGGCGAGGTATTGAAGAGCTTTCTCTAAGAAAAATGCAGGCTAATCTCAAGCGTTTATTGGCAGGGCAAGAAGTGGTTCAGGTTGCCGATCCAGATTTGGATGCCAGTTTCAAGTCCTTGTCTGGGAAACTTAACCTTTTGACAGAAGCTCTTCAAAAGGCTGAAAATCACAGCCTTGCTCAGGAAGAGGAAATCATTGAGAAGGAAAGAAAGCGGATTGCTCGGGATTTGCATGATACGGTCAGTCAGGAGTTGTTTGCGGCCCACATGATTTTATCGGGTATCAGTCAGCAGGCTTTGAAATTGAATAGAGAAAAGATGCAGATCCAGTTGCAGAGTGTCACAGCTATTTTAGAAACAGCCCAGAAGGATTTGCGGGTCTTGCTTCTGCATTTGCGACCAGTTGAATTGGAGCAGAAGAGTCTGGTTGAGGGAATCCAAATCCTCTTAAAAGAGCTTGAGGACAAGAGTGATCTCAAGGTTGCTTTCAAGCAAAATGTGACGAAATTGCCCAAGAAAATCGAGGAGCATATCTTCCGTATCCTGCAAGAGTTGATAAGCAATACCCTCCGCCATGCCCAGGCCTCCTGTTTGGATGTCTATATCTATCAGACGGATTTTGAATTGCAACTGAAGGTGGTGGATAATGGGATTGGTTTCCAGTTAGGGAGTTTAGACGACTTGAGTTATGGACTCCGCAATATCAAGGAGCGGGTTGAAGATATGGCAGGGACAGTTCAGTTATTAACAGCTCCCAAGCAAGGGCTGGCAGTTGATATCCGTATTCCCCTGTTAGATAAGGAATGATAAAGGAGTAAAGATGAAAATTTTACTAGTAGATGACCATGAAATGGTCCGCTTGGGTTTGAAAAGCTACTTTGACCTCCAAGACGATGTAGAAGTTGTGGGTGAGGCGTCCAACGGATCTCAGGGGATTGAGTTGGCATTGGAATTGCGTCCGGATGTCATTGTCATGGATATCGTCATGCCTGAGATGAATGGAATTGATGCGACCTTGGCTATCCTCAAAGAATGGCCTGAAGCCAAGATTTTGATTGTGAGCTCTTATTTGGACAATGAAAAAATCATGCCTGTCTTAAATGCAGGTGCTAGGGGCTATATGCTCAAGACTTCTAGTGCAGACGAACTACTCCATGCTGTTCGTAAGGTGGCTGCTGGCGAGCTGGCTATTGAACAAGAGGTCAGCAAAAAAGTCGAATACCACCGCAATCACATAGAACTACATGAGGACCTGACTGCGCGTGAGCGAGATGTACTCCAACTTATCGCCAAGGGCTATGAAAATCAGCGCATCGCAGATGAACTTTTTATCTCTCTCAAGACGGTCAAGACCCACGTGTCCAACATTCTTGCCAAACTTGAAGTCAGCGATCGCACCCAGGCAGCGGTCTATGCCTTTCAGCATCATTTGGTAGGGCATGAGGAGTTTTAGATGAGTCTAACAGATTTACTTGAGGAGCTAGAAGCAGCAAAAGATCCTCAAAAAGCAGGGCCTATGGAGGCCTATATGCGTCATCAATTTTCCTTTCTAGGCGTTGCGGCGCCAGAAAGAAATAAACTCTATAAAAAATATTTTCCAGAAGCGAAAAAAACAAAGATTATCGATTGGGATTTTGTAGACACTTGCTGGGAAAAAGAGTCTAGAGAATACCAGTATGTGGCTGCAAATTATTTGAAAGCCATGCAGTCTTATCTAAAGGACAGCGATTTGCCTAAGCTAGAGCAGTTGGTTGTTACCAAATCTTGGTGGGATACGGTGGATATCCTAGATCGAGTAGTAGGGAGTTTGGTGTATGACAAGCCGGAACTGGAAAAAATAATCCTCCAATGGAGCCTATCAGATAATATCTGGCTGAGACGTGTCGCTATTGACCACCAGTTGTTAAGAAAAGAGAAGACCAATGTTCAATTAATGGAAAAGATTCTGCTTCATAATTTGAACCAAACAGAATTCTTTATCAATAAAGCCGTTGGCTGGGCTCTGAGAGACTACTCCAAAACGAATCCAGCTTGGGTAGCAGGCTTCATTGAGAAAAACAAGGAAAGAATGGCTGACCTTAGTATCAAAGAAGCAAGCAAGTACCTCTAGCGTGATTGAAAAGCGCATTCATTACTTGAAAAAAGTCGCCCAGTTATGTTATAATAGACTGTATTTAAAAAATTTTAAGGAGAAATGACAGAATGTCTGTATCATTTGAAAACAAAGAAACAAACCGTGGTGTCTTGACTTTCACTATCTCTCAAGACCAAATCAAACCAGAATTGGATCGTGTCTTCAACTCAGTGAAGAAATCTCTTAATGTTCCAGGTTTCCGTAAAGGTCACCTTCCACGTCCTATCTTCGACAAAAAATTTGGTGAAGAGTCACTTTACCAAGACGTTATGAACGCTCTTTTGCCAAACGCTTATGAAGCAGCTGTAAAAGAAGCTGGTCTTGAAGTGGTTGCTCAACCAAAAATTGATGTAACTTCAATGGAAAAAGGTCAAGACTGGGTTATCACTGCTGAAGTTGTTACAAAACCTGAAGTAAAATTGGGTGACTACAAAAACCTTGAAGTATCAGTTGATGTAGAAAAAGAAGTAACTGACGCTGACGTTGAAGAGCGTATCGAACGCGAACGCAACAACTTGGCTGAATTGGTTATCAAAGAAGCAGCTGCTGAAAATGGTGACACTGTTGTCATCGACTTCGTTGGTTCTATCGACGGTGTTGAATTTGATGGCGGAAAAGGTGAAAACTTCTCACTTGGACTTGGTTCAGGTCAATTCATCCCTGGTTTCGAAGACCAATTGGTAGGTCACTCAGCTGGTGAAACTGTTGATGTTATCGTAACATTCCCAGAAGACTACCAAGCAGAAGACCTTGCAGGTAAAGAAGCTAAATTCGTAACAACTATCCACGAAGTAAAAGCTAAAGAAGTTCCAGCTCTTGACGATGAGCTTGCAAAAGACATCGACGAAGAAGTGGAAACACTTGCTGAATTGAAAGAAAAATACCGCAAGGAATTGGCTGCTGCTAAAGAAGAAGCTTACAAAGATGCAGTTGAAGGTGCAGCAATTGATAAAGCTGTAGAAAACGCTGAAATCGTAGAACTTCCAGAAGAAATGATTCACGAAGAAGTTCACCGTTCAGTAAATGAATTCCTTGGAAACTTGCAACGTCAAGGTATCAACCCTGACATGTACTTCCAAATCACTGGAACTACTCAAGAAGACCTTCACAATCAATACCAAGCAGAAGCTGAGTCACGTACTAAGACTAACCTTGTTATCGAAGCAGTTGCCAAAGCTGAAGGATTTGACGCTTCAGAAGAAGAAATCCAAAAAGAAGTTGAGCAATTGGCAGCAGACTACAACATGGAAGTTGCACAAGTACAAAGCTTGCTTTCAGCTGATATGTTGAAACACGATATCACAATCAAAAAAGCTGTTGAATTGATCACAAGCACAGCAACAGTTAAATAATCTTAATAGACAAAAAACCCACCTGCCTAGGTGGGTTTTCTGATACACTATTTTCTAAAAATCTCTTTGAGGTCTGCGTCTGTAATCCCAATCATGGCCGGGATGCTGTCCCAGTTTTCTTCGGTTAGGATGTAGGATTGTTCAGAGGTACTTGATGTGGCTGTTTCAGAGACCGCTTGTTGCTTTTCTTCAATAGTTTCAATTAAATCACTGAAGCGTTCAATCAGATAGGTTTTTCGGGCAGTTCCGATGTGCTGGGTAGCATAGTCAAAGGCCTGTAATTCGCCTAGTAAGATAAGCTTGCTTTTGGCGCGTGTAATAGCTGTATAGATGAGATTGCGCTCCAGCATACGCCTACTAGCACTGGTGATAGGTAGGATGACAACAGGGAACTCACTTCCTTGGGATTTATGGATACTCATGGCATAGGCCAAGCGAATCTTGTACCATTCGTTACGTGGGTAAGAGACCTCGTTGCCATCAAAATCAATGACAATCTCGTCTTGTTTCGACTCGGTGTATTTACCAGGAATCAGGTCTGTGATAGCTCCCAAATCCCCATTAAAGACATTGATTTCAGCATCGTTGACCAAATGAATGACCTTGTCGCCCTTACGATAATGGCACTGGGGAGCTTTAAAACTGACTTGATCTTTTTGTGGTGGGTTGAGCAGGTTTTGCATGAGCTGATTGATAGCATCAATCCCTGCCGTCCCTCGGTACATGGGAGCCAGAACCTGAATATCACGGGCAGGAATACCACTTCTGAGAGCAGCGTCTAAGATCTTTTCAATCGTAGCAGGAATATGGCCGCTAGCAATTTCAAAGTAGGAACGGTCAGCTTTTTTCTGGGTGAAATCGGCTGGCAAGATACCCTGTCGAATCTGACTAGCTAGGGTGACGATAGTTGATTCTTCGCTTTGTCGGTAAATTTTTTCCAAGCGAGTCTGAGGAATCAAGGGAATATGAAGTAGATCCGCTAGAACCTGTCCAGGACTGACAGAAGGCAGCTGGTCGCTGTCACCCACGATGAGGATTTTACTGTTAGAAGAGATGTTGGAGAAGAGTTGATTGGCCAGCCAAGTGTCCACCATGGAAAATTCATCCACGATGATAAAGTCGGCATCCAGATAATCTTCAAGATGACTGGTATCATCGTCGCCTGTCATTCCCAAGTGACGGTGTATGGTCGCACTAGGCAAGCCTGTCAATTCATTCATGCGACGAGCTGCTCGGCCAGTTGGAGCAGCAAGAAGAATCGGCAGGTTGCTTTTCTTCCTGAGATCAAGTCCTTCTAAAAGGGCATAAACAGCGATGATCCCATTGATAACAGTTGTCTTACCAGTACCAGGTCCACCTGTCAGGATAAAGACCTTGTTCTGGATAGCGTCACAAATCGCCTGTTTTTGAATGCTATCGTACTTAATCCCCAGATCTTCTTCGACAGTAGTGATATGTTTTTGAATGGTTTCTAAATCTTGGCTCTTCTGTTTTCCTTTTTCAAGGATACGAACCAAGTGACTACGGATGCCTTCCTCAGCGAAAAAGAGGCTGTTGTCAAAAATCTTGGTATCAATCTGCTGAACCTTGTCTTCTTCGATCAAGTAGGAGAGTTCTTGGGCTACTTGGCTGGGGTCCAGTTCCACGGGGCGAGAAGATTCAAGGAGAGTAAGGGTTTGTTCTAGCAAATCCCGTGCTTCAACATAGGTATCCCCTGTTTCCATACAGGCCTGAAAAAGACTGTGAACTAGACCGGCACGAAAGCGTTCAGGAGCCTGACTTTCGATGCCTAGTTCCTCCGCTAATTGGTCAGCAATGGTAAATCCCAAACCCTTGATATCCTCAACCAATTGGTAGGGATAATTTTCAACCACATCAAGGGTTTCTTCCTTGTAAAAATCTTGAATCTGAAAGGCTAGTTTGTTGGGAATGCCGTAGTTGGTCAGTTTAGCTAAAACCATCTCGGTTCCGTAGTTGAGACGGAGGGTGGAGACGAAAGCCTCGCGATTTTTTGCAGATAGTCCTGCAATGCCTTCTAGCTTTTCTGGGTGTTGCAGAATCTCGTCAATGGTATTGTCGCCATAGGTATCCACGATTTTCTGAGCTGTCTTGAGACCAATTCCCTTGAAATGGCTACTTGAAAAGTATTTGACAAGCCCTTTGCTAGTTGGTTTTGCGCGTTCATAACGGCTGATTTGCAGCTGCTCCCCGTACTTGGAGTGCTGGACAATTTGTCCCCAAAAAGTATAGTCTTCTCCCTCAATTACATCAGCCATGGTGCCCGTGACAATGATTTCAAAATCATCAAAATCCTCTGCGTCCGTATCGTTGATTTCTAGGAGGAGGATGCGATAAAAATTGCTGGGATTTTCAAAAATAATCCGTTCAATGGTTCCTGAAAAATAAACTTCCATAAGATTCCTTTGCATAAATAGGTGAGAGTTAATACTCTTCGAAAATATCTTCAAACCACGTCAGCTCTATCTGCAACCTCAAAACACTGTTT
>NZ_VMLP01000009.1:0-38026 GCF_013276755.1 Streptococcus sp. 5004
ATCTGAAACGCTTTCAGATAAGGGGATTTTGTGCGCTCTTTTTTTCGATTCATTTTGGTTACAAAAGCAATAAAATCAAGCATGATTAAAACCAGTGGAACTTACCCTGACACGGATTTCCACTGGTTTTTACGATTTTTATCAGACTAACTTCCACTTGGATTAACGGTGGAAGTTAGTTTGGGAATTCACCAGTTTCTTTTTTAAACTGTAAATCAAGGAAATCCCTTACTATTCATATCGTAGCGATTCTACAGGATCCATTTTACTAATTTTACGTGCTGGGAAGTAAGCTGATACATAACCAAGTAGTAGAGCGAAAGCTAGAGTTCCTAAAACAGATAACAAATTTAATTCAAAAACCTTAGTGATGGATGGGTAAAAGTGACTTACAATCGCATTCGCCAAACTTCCCACCCCTTGTGCAACCGAAAATGCCAGCAGCAAGGCGATACCTACAATCCAGATAGCCTCGTAAATAAAAATTCCTTTGACATCACGATTTTGATAACCAACTGCCTTCATGACACCTATTTCCTTAGAACGTTGCATGATATTGATGTAAATGATGATACCAATCATGACTGCCGCTACCACAATAGCTTGTGATGAAAGCACAATCAACAATCCCTGAATGACACGAATAAAAGTAATCACAATATCAAGAACCTTCTGTTGGGAAAGAACAGTATACTTCTTGTTTTTCTGCAATTCTTCTGTTATCGCTTTTGTTTGTGATGGATCTTTGAGTTCCAAGATAAAATAAGATACAGCTTTTGTAAATCCAGCCTCCTTCAAAATCGTTTCCATTTGATGAGACGGCATGAAACTGTTACTGTCCTCCAGGTCATCTTCATCATTGATTACACGTACAATCTTTGTTTGAAATTGAGCAGTCTTGCTAGCTTCAGCATCATTTTCTACAATGCTGGCTGAGACTGATTTGCCAATAATATCACTAGCTGTCAGATTTTTTCCTGTCTGTTCATTCCAATTTTTTAGTAAACTGCTTGGAATCGTCAATCCCTGTTCATTTGCATCAGTATAGAGGGAACCAGCCAATACTTTGTCCGCCTCATTACTACTAACAGAGATACTTGTATCCTCATAGAGACTCACCACTTGAGCATAAGAAGGCATCGTTTGACTCAGATCCATTTCTTGACCATCTATAGTCATATTTGACATGATCATCCCAAAAGGACTCTCCAAATATTTAATAGTTTCTTTGCCAACTGTATCCGTGATATAGTTCTTATCATCTTGGTTCAAAAAGCCTCGTCCAACATTTTTTGTGTTTAAAGCAATCTGAACTTGAGAAGGGATTTGACCTCCATTCGTATTTTCATCAATCATCGAAATCAAAGCATTTCCCAAGCCGAAAGAAATTAAGACTCCTACAAAACCGATTGAGGTTGCTAGCGCAATCAATAGGTTACGCCACTTTCTTTCCATAAAGTTATTTAAAGAAAGTTTGAATTTGTTTTTCAATGATAATCCTTTATTTTTTGACTTCTTCAACGACTTCACCATCCTTCATTTTGATAATCACATCTGCATATTCGGCAACCTCTGGATTATGGGTTACGATCAATACTGTTTTCCCTGTTTGGGCTAAATTTTTAAATACTTCCAATACCATTTCTTGGGATTGAGAATCCAGCGAACCCGTTGGCTCATCTGCTACAATCATATCAGGCTGATTCACCAAAGCACGCGCGATTGCTACACGTTGCTTTTGCCCGCCAGAAAGCTGTTTAACATTTTTAGCCATAAAAGGCTCCATGCCCAAGTTACTTAATTGCTCCTTTGCAACCATTGTCATCTCCCTGTCAGATAAATCTTTGACATAGAGAGGTAGCTTGACATTGTCCAAAACAGACTGATGAGGAATGAGGTTAAAGTTTTGAAACACAAATCCAATCTTATCTTTACGAAATTGAGTTAGTTCAATCTCTGATAAGTCACGGAGGGATTCCCCTTTAAACTCTAAATCTCCTTCATATTGTCTATCTAAACCGCTGATGATATTGAGTAGACTGGTTTTGCCACAGCCTGATGGACCGTAAATCGCTGTAATTTTACCTTTTGCAATCTGCAGGTTAACATTTCTTAGAGCCTGCTCTTGATGTTTACCGTCCAAAGTGTAAAACTTTGAAATATTTTTAATGGATAAAATGGACATGATTATCTCCTTTAATTACTTTTGACAACATATGTCGATATAAACTACAATAAATAATACTGATATAAACTATATTTAACAATATCAAGCCCCATAAACCAAATAGTTTAATTTGATTGAATAATAAGCAAACCATAACTGGTACGAAGCGAATAATGTACAACGTTATCCTTGTATTTATAGGAATTGAAAAAGCATCTAATTCTTTCGCATTCTTGAAATGATACTTTCTAAATATAATTATCTCTAACATTTGTATCCCTTGGCATAAAAAATATGCTAGAGAAACTCCGAAAAGAAATAGGGAAATATCTATAAAACCGTACCCCAGATAATTTAAAAAGAAATATAGCGAGATCGACGGAACTAAAATACTAATAAAATTTAAAGACCAAATTCTTTTTTTTATAAACTTATTAAGATTAACCCCCACAGCCTTCAGATAAGGGAAGTCCTTATTTAAAGTAAGAAAATAAAAATTTATCCCTTTATTGCTAAAAAATACTGTCCCTGAAAATAAAGCTGTGTTCAATATCATCGCTTTATTCGAGATATCAATTCCTAAAAAATCTGGTAAAACCAACCACATGAACATAAACATAAAAGTTGAAAATACAGGTATAGTCATCGCTTTAAACACCGTCAAACCATCAACGACAGATAATAAATAGGTCATACTAAACGATTTTTTAAACCTTGTCCTAACATACCTGATTTTCGATATAAAAAATATACTATTAAGTAAAAAAACAAGTAGGCACGCAAATATTCCTAAAGAAATATCATAGAAAAAAATAACTACTAAGATTGGAGAAACTAGAATTAAATTCTTTAAAAATACTATATTCCAAAATTCTCTCCCTGTGACATTGAAAAATATCCTCATTGTACTCTCTGTTTTAGTTTTTAAAACATAAATATTTTCATAAATTATTCCTAATAACAAAATTGCAGGAACAAGTATTTTTACTAATTCAAAGTATGATAGGATACCCAAAATTTGATTTTCACTTAATAGCTTATAAACTTCTTGTTTAGCAAAACAAAATATAAAAATCAAACTAACAGATGAAAGAAAATATTTGTAAGTCGATTGAAGCAACGATAATTCCTTGACATTATTCGAATCATTCCAGTATCCCTGTCGAGATAGGAATAATAGAGTAATAGAGTAATAAAACTTTTCCATATAACTTTCCTCTACAAAGAAATAATCTGATCAACTGTCGGTAAAATTTCTTGCCTCTCGTGACTTACAATAATGAAGTGTTTGCCTAGATTTATCTTTTGCTCCATCAATTGAAGCAGATTTTCAACCGAAATTTGATCTAAACCTGATAAAGGTTCATCCATAACATACAAGTCCGAATCCAATAAAAACGCTGCTATAAGCATTACTTTTTTCTTTTCTCCTAATGACAATGATTGAATTGTTTGTGTCATTAATTTCTCATTCAAATAAAATTGTTCTCGTAATTCTCTTAACCGTTCTTCGAACAAATTTGTTTCAATAAAAAATTGTTTCTGTAAAAATCCGAATAATAAATTAGGAGATAAACCAATGAAATAGTTGTCCGAAGAATCTGGAACATAGCTAACTTTTTCTTCAGAAATCAATGAGCCAGAATATGGTTGAACAATTCCTAGTAATACTTTCAATAATGTTGACTTTCCTGAGCCATTTTTTCCAGTAATCAGTGTAAGACCTGAATTTGAAGTATCAAAAGAAATATTGTTAAACAGTATCCGACTATTTATCCTATACGAAATGTTCTCTACTTTCATTTTTTCTCCTTTTATATTATAATTAAAATAGTTGATAGTTATGTCTATAATCTTTTTGAGAATGCCCATTTTCAAACTGAGACATAACTATCAATTATTTTTTTATATTAATTTCTAATTTTACTAATATTTTATGTAAAAATCAACTCTGTTCTATTAATTTCTAAACTAGAACCACTGTTTAACCCAGCCCCAAATTGCTGTTAAAATCCAGTCAATAATAATCCATCTGATAATTCTCCATACGAAACTCCACATAATAATTCCTCCTATTTACTAAACCATTGTTTAACCCAGCCCCAGATAGCTTCCCATAGCAAACTAATCAGAATCCATTTTACAATTTTCCATACCCAACGCCACATATTTTATTTCTCCTTTTTAAATTTCTATTTTAATTTTCTAAAAAAATCAAAATCTCTAAATGTCCTGTTATTCTCCAACGTCATATCAAGTCCCTCATTTACTTCTCGTACAATAATAAGTGCATTTTTTTCTATTCCAATTATGGGATAGATTTTTAATCTTTTAGACTTTATTGTGATCAAATCCAATAAATAGCCGTTAACTCTTATTTCTACTTGAATAAGATTTGATAGTGTTTGTCGAATGAGCAGTACATCTCCTACTTCTGACATACCAGTCAATAAAACATTGTTTATTCTTTCAAATTCTAGCATGTCATTCCTCTAAACTCAAGTCCACCACCCACCCGTGATAAATAGAAAAATCATTATTTTAATCATAGTAAATTCCTTTCTCTTTATTATGAATCCATTGTAACAAAAAAGCGACATTTCCCCAATGACAGAAATGTCACTCCTATAAATCATTTAATAATACCTTTCTAAGTCTTCGCTCCATTCCTTATCTAAACTAACGAGTAACTTCTCATTACCAAACATCCTCGCCATCATTTTTGCTTCTTCATACTTTTGTTTGGCTGTATCATAATCGGTCTGAATATAATATTTCCACTCCACCATCAAGACAATCGGTTGCTTTTGGAAATCTCGTGTTTTTTGTCCTATTTTATTTAAGGTCTCGACTGCCCTCTTAAAATAATGAAACAGCCCCATAATTTCTATACAAGCTAAAGAAGCTAACAAGGAATCTCTAAGTAAGTCCAAACAATCGAACTCTATCTTATCAACCTGAGAACTTAGTTTGTCATGAAAACAAAGAATGGTTTCATGCTCAGATTCTTTTATCTCACCCACATTTAAACCATCCATTAACTGACAGTTGAAATACAGTCTCAGTTTCAACAAGTCCTCGGCTTTATATACATCTCTGGATAGTAAATCTTGAAGACCGTCTTCAATCACACCACTTCCGTATAAGGAATTACTAGTCGCTCTCACTGCATCTATAGCTTGAAGACAATCCACTAGCACTTTCTCATCACGGGGCAGGTCATCATAAAAACACTCAAAAATCTCATCAAAATATTCTTCCTTTTGTTCCTGCAACTCCTCGTCTCCATAGTCAGGATGATGTAAAAGAAAGTACTTTAATTCTTGGTAACGCTTGGGTAATTCCTTATAATCTGGCATCAAGACGTAGGACGGAATTTCTAATCGTTCTGCAATATATTCTAGTGTTTTTATCGTCGGGCGAAATTCTCCTTTTTCAATCCGCACCAACTGACGCACTGATAATTCAGACTCATCCCCGCAAAAAACTGGACGACTAAGTCCTTTCTCCTCTCTTAAAAGTCGCACTTTATCCCCTAACTCATTTATCTTGTTCATTTGCCCCTCGCATGATTATTAAAGATTTGATTTTCAAATAAATATATGCGATGATTATACCATTTTTCAAATAGAATTACAAAAAAAGAGACAGGATTTCTCCTGCCTCTAGGCTGATAACAATTATTTACGGCGTCCTGGTCTTTCTTTGTAGCCATAGTAAGAATCTTCGATGATTTCTTGCATATGGTCAACCATTGGAAGACGTGGGTTAGCTGGTGAACATTGGTCTTCATAAGCAAGGAAGGCTAATTCACGAGAATGTTCTTTCCATTCTTTTTCATCAATTCCTTGTGCTTTGAAGTTCATTTGGATACCTACGCGCTCACCAAGTTCGTAGACAGCTTTTGCGTAAGATTCAACCCCTTCTTCTGGTGTAGAAGCTGGAAGGCCAAGCATACGTGCGATATCTTGATATTTTTCATCTGCACGGTAGTAGTTATACTTAGGCCATGTTGCTGTCTTAGCTGGACGTGTACCGTTGTAGCGAATGACATATGGAAGCAAGATAGCATTCGTACGACCGTGGATTGTGTGGAATTGCGCACCAATCTTATGGGCCATTGAGTGAGAAATACCTAGGAAGGCATTAGCAAAGGCCATACCAGCGATTGTTGAAGCGTTATGCATTTTCTCACGTGAGTGGAAGTCTGCATTCTTAACTGAGCTTTCAAGGTTTTCGAATACAAGCTTGATGGCTTGAAGTGCAAGTCCATCAGTGTAGTCGCTAGCCATTTGTGATACGTAAGCTTCAGTCGCGTGGGTCAATACGTCCATACCAGTGTCCGCAGCAACAAATCCAGGAACTGTCAATACCAAGGCAGGGTCTACGATTGCCACAGTTGGTGTCAATGAGTAGTCAGCGATTGGGTATTTACGGTTGTTTGCTTTATCAGAGATAACGGCAAATGGTGTTACTTCAGATCCTGTACCAGATGTAGTTGGAATCGCGATGAATTTAGTTTTCTTACCAAGCAATGGGAATTTGAAGGCACGTTTACGGATATCCATGAATTTTTGAACAAGGTCACGGAAGTCCACTTCTGGTTGTTCGTAGAAGAGCCACATTACTTTAGCAGCATCCATTGGAGATCCACCACCGAGAGCGATGATTGTATCTGGTTTGAAGGCACGCATAATCTCAGTACCACGGTTTACAGTTGTGATATCTGGATCTGGTTCTACATCAGCAAAGATTTGGTAAACAACCTTATTGCGACGAAGGTCAAGTTGCTCGATGATACGATCAAGGAAACCAAGCTCTACCATGGCATGGTCAGTAACGATCATGACACGTTCAACGTCACGACATTTTTGAAGGTATTGAATTGAATCACGTTCAAAGTATGTTTTTGAAGGAAGTTTCATCCATTGCATGTTATTTCTCCGTCTTCCGACTTTTTTGATATTCAAGAGGTTAATGGCACTAACGTTATCCCCAACTGAGTTGCGTCCGTAAGAACCACATCCAAGTGTCAATGATGGCAAGAAGGCATTGTAAACGTCCCCGATACCACCGAAAGTAGAAGGTGAGTTACAGATAACACGAATAGCTTTAACAGCTTTACCAAATTCTTTAGTTAATTCTTCATCAGCTGTGTGGATGGCTGCTGAGTGCCCAAGACCGTTAAATTCAACCATTTGACGAGCCTTAGTAATACCATCTTCACGGCTTTCAGATTTCAAAACTGCGATAACTGGTGACAATTTTTCACGAGTCAATGGCTCATTTTCACCAACTTCTTTACATTCAGCAGCAAGAATGTTTGTTCCTTCTGGAACTGTAAATCCTGCTTGTTCTGCAATCCAAGTTGCTGGTTTACCAACGATGTCAGCGTTCAATTTTGCACCAGCACAGTTTTTGCTGTTTGCTTTGACGCCGAAGCAGAACTCTTCAAGAAGAGCTTTTTCTTTTTTGTTTACAAAGTAAGTGTGGTAAGATTTGAACTCTGCTACAAATTCATCGTAAATTTCTTTATCAATGATAACCGCTTGTTCAGATGCACAGACCATACCGTTATCAAATGATTTAGACATGACGATATCGTGTGCAGCTTGGCGGATGTTAGCTGATTTTTCAACATAAGCTGGAACGTTTCCGGCACCTACCCCAAGAGCTGGTTTACCACATGAGTACGCAGCCTTTACCATGGCGTTACCACCTGTTGCAAGGATTGTCGCAACACCTTCGTGGTTCATAAGGGCACTAGTTGCTTCCATAGATGGTTGAGTAATCCATTGCACACAGTTTTCAGGAGCCCCAGCTGCGATAGCTGCATCACGAACGATTTGAGCTGCGTGAGCTGATGACTCTTGAGCTGATGGGTGGAAGGCAAAGACGATTGGGTTACGTGTCTTCAATGAAATCAATGATTTGAAGATTGCTGTTGATGTTGGGTTTGTTGTTGGAGTGATACCACAGACAACACCGACCGGTTCAGCAATAAGAGTCAAACCTGTTACATCGTCTTCTTCAATAACACCAACTGTTTTAGTGTGGCGCATGTTGTTCACTACGTGTTCACAAGCAAACAAGTTCTTAGTTGCTTTATCTTCAAATACACCACGTCCTGTTTCTTCAAAGGCATGTAAAGCCAATTCTCCGTGGGCATCCAAAGCTGCTACTGATGCTTTGGCAACGATGTAGTCAACCTGCTCTTGATCCAACTTACGCATTTCTTCAAGAGCAACTAAAGCTTTTTGCACCAAGCCATCGACATGCTTTTCAGCAGCGAGTTTCTTTTCCTCTGGTGTCACAGTTTTTTTATCAGCCATATTTTCCTCCATAGCTTTCAAGGATTTAATCCTTTGTTAATTTTTTCACAAGTTTATTATAACGCATTATTTCAACTTTGTAAACAGTTTCATAAACATTTCACAAAGAATTTTTAGTTCCTTGTGAAATGTTTGTCATTTTCTTTTCTTAGCAAGCTTTTTCTTTAAAGTTTGTGAAATTTATTTCAAATGTTTTTTTATTTCACAAACTTGCTTGGAAGAGGAACTTGGAAAGATAGGGATTTACAGGTAAGCGCTTACTTAAACATTCTAACAATACCTCCTTTGATAAGGAGGCTTTATTTTTGTTGAAAAACGCCTTGTTTAAAAGTCCCTTCATAAACGACTTCTTGTTCTGTTGTTAGTTTTCCTTTTCCTTCAGCCTGACCATTTACAAAATCACCTTCGTAGGTCCAGCCTTCTTTAGATTGAAAGGTACCTTTTCCGTTGAAGGCTCCATTGTTGAAACCACCTGTATATTGGTCTCCATTTTGGAAGGTAATGGTACCTTGCCCATTCATTTTACCACGGACAAGACTGCCATCATAAACAATCGTTCCATTATCGAGTTTTAGAACACCTTTTCCGGGAATATTTAGAAAAAAGACGAGTACAGCACAAAAAACAATGGCAACTACTGCTAAAAGCTCGAGACGTGGACGAGTCAGATACACTCGATACTTTTCGTAAAAATTCTTAAGATTTTCCATCTTCACTCTCCTTTTCTAAACGTTCTAGCCAAACTTGACAGCCCTCTTGAACACGTCGATAGGTTTCCTCAAAATCTCCTGTATACCAAGGATCTGGAACACTTTCAGATGCAAATGAGTAAATCTTATCTTGACAGTCTACTGGACACATCTGACGTAAGTCAGAAACATTTGAAGCGTCCATTCCGATAATATAATCAAAGGCTTCAAAATCTTCCTTACTAATCTGAAGCGATGTTTTGGCTTTGTCGTAAGGAATCTGATACTGTTGAAAAATCCCTTGAGTTCCCTTATGAATCGGATTGCCGTGTTCCCAAGAAGAAGTTGCTCGACTTTGGATTTCGTAGTTATCTGTCATTGATTTCATAACAAACTCGGCCATAGGACTACGGCAAATATTTCCCAGACAGACAAAGACTAATTTTTTCATCCCATTTCCTTTCTTTTATAGAAAAACGGGAGTTCGTAATCCCGTCTTATTTTTCAATTGCGCCTTCTAGTGAAGCTGTGTCTTTCAGCGGTAATACGGTCTTGATAGCAGCTAGTTCAAAAGTCAAGTAAACTCCATCTACGTCAAGAACAATTGTTCCCTTCTCCGTATCTACTTCATCGACTGTTCCGTAAAGTCCACCGATTGTAATCACTTCATAGCCTTTTTGTAGTTTATTCAAGCTTTCCATACGTTTTTGTGCTTGTTTCTTTTGAGAACGTTGCGTAAAGAACATCAAGCCCACCATAAGGGCTAGCATGATTAAAAATGTATAATTTGGATTCATTGTCTTCTCCTTTGTCTTTTACATAGGACTACTATATCAAATTTCAGCTACTTTTACAAGATTGTACCTTGCTTTTCTAGTAATAAAAACCAGAGCATGCGCCCTGATTTTTAGGATTATTTCAAGTTTTGAACGACTTTTACAAGATTTTCTACAGTAAAGCCATATTCTGCCAATACTTTTGGTGCTGGGGCAGAGGCTCCGAAGGTATCAATACCGAGAACGGCACCATCGAGACCAACATATTTGTACCAGTTTTGACTTGCACCCATTTCGACTGCAACACGACGGCGGACTGCATTTGGAAGAATCTCTTCCTTGTAAGCTGCATCTTGTTTATCAAAGACATCTGTAGATGGCATGCTGACTACGCGGACTTTTGCGCCTTGACTAGCCAATTCTTTGGCAGCTGAGACAGCAAGATTGACCTCTGAACCTGTCGCAATCAAGATGGTATCAAAGTCTGCTGCATTTTCATAGACAACATAGGCACCTTTAGCAACCTTGTCGAAGTCTGTTCCATCTTCAACAGTCAAGTTTTGACGTGTCAAGACAAGGGCAGTTGGTGTTTTCTCACTTGTCACTGCAAGGTACCAAGCTGCTTGAGTTTCACGCGCATCTGCTGGACGGAAAACATTTAGATTTGGCATGGCACGAAGACCTGCTAAATGCTCAACTGGTTCGTGAGTCGGACCATCTTCCCCAACTGCGATTGAATCATGGGTAAAGACATAAGTCACAGGAAGACCTTGCAAGGCTGACAAGCGGACAGCTGCCTTCACATAGTCAGAGAAGACGAAGAAAGTTCCACCGTATACACGAAGTCCACCGTGAAGGGCCATCCCGTTCAAGATAGTTCCCATTGCAAATTCACGAACACCAAACTGAATGTTACGGTTCAAGCGATTGGCATCGTCTTGAAGTCCGTCAGTCTTGATATAAGTCATGTTTGAGTGAGCTAGGTCAGCTGATCCACCCAAGAAAGTTGGCAATTTAGCAGCTACAACGTTCAAAGCATCCTGACTCGAGTTACGAGTTGCTTGAGAAAAACCATTTTCTAAGACTGGGAAGTCTGCTGGAGTCACGTCGACTGGATCACGTCCGTCGATGATGGCTTCTACTTCTGCAGCCAATTCTGGATGAGCTTCTTTATAATCTGCAACTAATTTTGTCCAAGCTTCATAAGCTGATGCGCCACGGTCTACAACATGTTCTTTGAAATCAGCATAAACTTGTTCTGGGATTTCAAACGGCTCGTAGTCCCAACCAAGTGCTTGGCGAGTTGCTGCAGTTTCATCTGCTCCAAGAGGAGCACCGTGTACAGCATTCGTTCCTTGTTTGTTTGGAGAACCATATCCAATAACCGTCTTCACTTCAATCAAAGATGGTTTGCCTGAAGCTTTAGCTGCTTCGATAGCAGCATGGATTGCTTCCAAGTCTGTTCCATCTTCTACCAAGGCAGTATGCCAACCGTAGGCATTGTAACGGTCACGAACACTTTCTGTGAAGGAATCTTTTGTCTCACCATCCAAGTTGATGTCATTTGAATCATAAAGAACAACCAACTTATCCAGTTTTTGCAAACCTGCGTATGAAGCTGCCTCGCTTGAGACACCTTCCATCAAATCTCCGTCCCCACAGATAACGTAAGTATAGTGGTCAAAGATATTGTAGCCTTCGCGGTTATACTTAGCTGCCAAGAAACGTTCTGCTTGGGCAAAACCAGTGGCAGTTGAAATCCCTTGACCTAGAGGACCTGTCGTAGCATCAATCCCTGCCGTATGGCCAAATTCTGGGTGACCTGGTGTTTTTGAACCCCATTGACGGAAGCTCTTGATCTCATCCATACTAACATCTTCAAAACCAGAAAGGTGAAGAAGGGCATAAAGGAGCATTGAACCATGACCAGCTGAAAGAATAAAGCGGTCGCGGTTAATCCAGTTTGGTTGTGCTGGATTGATACGAAGTTGTTTTGTAAAGAGGCTGTAAGCCATCGGAGCTGCTCCCATAACCACACCTGGGTGACCTGAGTTGGCTTTGTTGATAGCGTCAATACCTAGGAAACGAATTGCATTAACAGATAGATTTGACATAGAATTTCCTTTCTATTTGAGGTGATTATTGAATCACACATTCTATTTTACTATTATATGAAAAAATACATAGAATAGCAATTAAACAATTCGACGTAAATAAGTATTCTATTTGCTACCCTCTGGTCGCCTGATAGTAGGGAAGTAAGCGCTCATAAGCTTCATCTAATTTTTCTAAAATCACTTCCAATGATTGATTTTCAATAAAAGAAACATCTGCCTTAACTAGCACTTTTCGGACTTCCTGATTGGATAGTTTATTTCTTAAAATTTGACGATTTTCTTCGTTCGCCTCCCACCGTTGACTTTGACCATCAGAGTAGACTAGATAATAAATCCCTTCAACGGTTGGAATTTCTAAAACCTTGGCTTGCTTGCCTAGAGTTTGCTCATCTTTCTTGCGCTCGATGAAACTGACTTCTAGTGAGACTCCAAAATCAGAAGAACTTCCATATAAACGTAAGGCTATCATAGGTTCTGCCACTTGTCCGTCTCTCTGTAGATAAACCCAAAAATGTGGTCGCAAACGCTGCGCTTGGTTCATCCACTGGCTAGTCTGTTGAAGTTGCCATTCTGGATGGCTTGCTTGAAAGGCTTTAGCCAGTTCTGTAAAAGCCTTTCGAGCCTCTTGGCCTTTGTGGCGCAATTCCAGCATTTTCTCTCGCTCTGCTCCTGCTTTATCAGGATTACGGTACTGGATCCCTGCAAAGTCTAAATAATCTCTTAACTTATTCAACATCTGTTTCATCTCCTCTAGCTAGCAAAAAATCAGGATAAACCTGATTCTACTTATTCTGTATCTACAACGACATAGCGATTTGGCTCGTCACCCTCAGAGTAACTAGTCACGCCATCCATACGTGAAATAATACGATGAATAATCTTGCGTTCACTATTTGACATAGGATCTGTTTGATGACTACGTCCTTCTTCTAAAACACGAGTCGCCAATTTTTGAGCATAGGTCTGCAAGACTTCTGCACGGTGTTCAACATAATCATTGACATTGATTGTAATGTAGAAGGTTCTTGAATAGCGGTTATAAAGATAATTTTGAGCCAATAGTTGCAAGGCTTTCAAGACTTTACCGTGGTAGCCGATAATACGACCTGGTTCGTTAGTGTCAATTTGCAAATTGATACTACGACGGTTATAATCATTTGAAAGCGTGGCTTCAACATCCATGTCATCCACAATCGCTTGAACATAGGCAGTCACATCCGTAGCCACCTGGGCAATATCAAAGCTCGGCTCAACTTTCAAGCCCATCTCTGTCAAGTCTTGATTTTCAGTTTGGTCTTGCTCAGTTTCAAGGTCATCAGCGCCCGCTTCTTCCCTCATCGCTTCCTCGATTTGAAGTTCATTTAAAATCTCAATGTGACCAGTTTCTTCTAAGATAGTGCTGGCATGTCTTTCATGTTTTAAGATTTCAGCCTTGACTTCATCAGAAATACCTTGGCCTTCCTCTTCAATCTTTTTAATTGCTTCTACAACATGACCCAAATCAACAGTTGCTTCACTGACTGTTTTAACAGGCTCATTCAAATCATTAATTTGCTTTGGAACTCCCTTTACAGCTTGTTGGTTTGCTTTTACAACTGTCGTTTCACTAATAGCATCGATATCCACTTGGGCTGGTTTTTTACCAAATAAACCAAGAAATCCTTTTTTCTCGCGAGAAATGACTTTGATATGAGCCTTCATTCTTGGAATATCTAATTCTTTCAATCCTTTCTGGATTGCTTCTTCAACAGTTGAACCTGTAAATACTACCATTACCAGATTCCTCCTTATTATTTCGTTTTCTGAGCCTTTTTCTTGGCTTTTCTTTTTCTATTTTCCAAATCTTTCTGTGCCTGAACTACCGCCTCTCGCTCTGCGATAATCTTGAATGGATTATTCAAGAAATAGGTTTGCAAGACTTGATAAGCATTAGACACTGTCCAGTATAGGGCGACTCCACCTGGCGCATAAACTGCAAAGATAAAAATCAAGACCGGAATACCGTACATCATCGCAGTCGTAGCTCCATTACGCTCAGACAAGGCTTTGTTGGACAGCCAAGTACTTAAAAAGGTGAATACTGCTGCTAAAATCGGAAGAACAAGGGTTGTATCCACACCACCAAGGTTAATCCATAAGAAATGACCTGTCTTTAAAAAGTCAACTCTTGATAGAGCTTGGAACAAGGCCAAGATAACCGGCATCTGAATCAAAATCGGCCAAAGAGAATCTGACTGTCTGACACCCATTTCTTTAAAGACTTTACGCATTTCTTGCTCTAGCTTGGTTCTGCTTTCCATATCTCGGCCTGGATATTGTTCTCGCAGCGCCTTAATGCGTGGTTGAGCTTCCTGCATTTTTCTAGAAGCCACCATTTGCACTTGAAAGACTGGCAAGAGCACCGTACGAATCAAGACCGTAAAGAGAATAATCCCCACTCCGATACTGATATCAAACGATAAAAAGCGAATGATTTCCGCAAAGAAGTAAACAAATTTACTCCAAAAATCAGCCGATTCGGCTGTAATATCGCTAGTTGTCCCATTTGTTGCACAGGCTGTCATGATAAATAGGGACAGACCTAACAAACTAGTCAGCTGTAGTTTCTTTTTCACTCCCATTTCCTTCCTGGTAAATCTTTGATAACTTTAATACGTGGAGTAGATTTTTCTCCATCTCTGCGTATTCCAAGGTTTCAACCCCTTTTCGAGCAATGACAACAAAGTCTACATCTTCTACCAGACTCCCTTTTGCATTCTGGATAATATGTCTAATTCGTCGCTTGATTTGATTTCTAGTGACGGCATTCCCCAGTTTTTTGCTAACTGATAGACCTACTCGAAAATGGTTTTTCTGGTTTTCTAATTGGTAGACAACAAATTTGCGATTGGCAAAACTTGTCCCTTCCTTGAAAATTGCCTTAAAATCTTTCTCTCTTTTTACACGAAAGTTTTTCTTCAAAACTCAACTCCATCTATTAAATTACTACTATTATACCATATTTTTCAAAAAAGCCAATCATAGCAAGGTTTTGGACAATTTCATCAGAAAAAGAAGCTGGAAAAATCTCTTTCCCAACTTCTTGTACGGAATATTTTTACTAGTTTTGCTTATTTTTTCAAGCGTTCAACGTCACGGGCAATGACCAATTCTTCATCAGTTGGAATAACCAAAACACGGATCTTCGCTGCCTCTGTTGAGATGTCTCCTGTCACACCAAAGACGTTCTTTTCTGGATCAACATCACAGCCAAACCAAGAGATACCTGAGATAACATCTTCACGTACATCGGTTGCATTTTCACCAACACCTGCTGTGAAAACAATGGCATCTGCTCCGTTTAGTACTGCAAGGTACTGACCGATATGTTTTTGGATACGATCAATATAGATTTCATAGGCCAAGGTAGCATCATGATCTCCTGCTTCTTTCGCAGCAATCACATCACGCATATCACTAGATTTACCTGAGACACCCATAAGCCCTGATTCACGATTAAGGACGCGACTAATGTCTTCAGGCGTGTTAAAGTCCTCTGTATATTGCATTAAATAAGGAATAATAGCTGGGTCAATATCTCCTGTACGTGTTCCCATCATCACACCACCAAGTGGAGTGAATCCCATTGAAGTATCGACAGATTGACCACCCTTAACAGCTGTAATAGAAGCACCATTACCGATGTGGCAAGTAATCAATTTCAAGTCTTCTAATGGACGGCCCAAGAGTTTTGCAGCTTCTCCTGCTACAAACTGGTGACTTGTACCGTGGGCACCATATTTACGAACCTTGTTTTCTGTGTAATATTTTGTTGGTAGAGGGTAGCGATAAGCTTTCTCTGGCATACTTGTGTGGAATGAAGTATCAAAAACAACTACACTGGTAATGTCTGGCAACAATTCCTTGAAGGCACGAACACCTGCTGCATTGGCTGGATTGTGGAGAGGAGCCAATAAGCTCAACTCTTCAACTTTTTCTAAAACATCCCCCTCAACAACTGTTGATTCTTTGAAATATTCTCCACCGGCAACAACACGGTGTCCAACACCTGTAATCTCATCATAAGCCTTGATAATGTCGAAACGAATCAAGTCATCCAATAAAATTTTAACAGCTTGTGTGTGATTTTCGATATCCAAAATTTGTTGTTCAGAACGGCCGTCAAATTTTACAGTTGAAATTGAATCTTTCAAACCGATACGTTCAATCAAACCTTTCGCCAATACTTTTTCTTCTGGCATTAAGTATAATTGCCATTTCAAACTTGAACTTCCCGCATTGATTGCAATTGTTTTTGTCATAACATGATACCCCTTTTAAGCGTTTTCATCTATTATAACAAAATCTATTTTATATTTCAGTACCTTGAGTCCATTTTTGAAAATTTTCTTTAAATTTCATTAAAACACTTGCATCTTGTAAGCTAGCAAGTGGATAAATAAAAGGCTCTACTGCTATTTCATTTTTCTTCTGTAGGATAAAAATAGTCTTAGATTGTTTAGCATTAGCAAAGAGATTTTCAGGCAGACTGATCATGGCAACCAGACTTGCCTCCTCTTTCAACCAGCCTTTCAACAAATCACTTTGAGGACTGGTCAACAAATCACTCGGTGCTAGAAAAATAGCGTATCCGTCTGACTTGAGGTACTTAAGTCCTTGTTCCATGAGCAAGTGATGGGCGTAGGTATGTTCTTGGCTAGAAGCAACTTGATGGCGCGACGCAACGGCATCATCAGGATAATAGCCAACAGGCAAGTCGCTGATGACCACGTCGCTTTCTTTGAGCATTTGTGGACGAACGGCATCTCCTTGGACAAAACCAGCCTGCAAACCAATTACATCTGCCATGCTAGCTGCCAAATCAATCAGCAAATCATCCACTTCCATTCCCAAGTAATCCACCTTTTTATCAAGCGAGGTCAAGAAAGTAGCACCTAGAATTCCCATCCCAGAACCCATTTCGAGGATCGTAATCTCCTCCTCTTTAAACAACTCTTCCACAATAAACACCAAAAGTAAAGCAATGGCATCTGGTGTAAACTGGTGATTGGCCTGTAGGGGCTCTGTCTGCCCAGCCTTCATCAAGAGAAACTGGTAGGTCTTGAGCCATTCTTCTTTGCGTAGTGCTAAACGCTTAAGAGCCTGATTGTTCTCCTTGACCTGATTTAGCTCAGTCTCGCCATCCAGATAGATGCTATTTTGCTCCACTAAGGCGTCATAAAAGTTGGTCGCCAAATCACTTTGGATGACTTGGACATTCTCTAGTAAATAGGTATAAGCTTGTTCAATTTTTTCAAAATCCATATTCCTATCTTATCAAATTTCCCTTCTTTTTTCCATCCTTATAGAAAAATCACTCCCTGACTAGGCGAGTGATTTTTGGGCTACTGTTAAAAAGAGTTCTGAGTAATTTCCTTGAAACAGGTCTTCAGCGCTATAGAGTATCTGACTATGTACAGATGAAAAACCAAACTGGGCTAGCTTGTTTTCCAGTTCAACCAATTCAAATCCATGATGGTTAGCTTCTGTCTTGGTAAAATCAGCAAGTAGGAGTTGTCCATCTTCCTTCAAATGTTGATGAAACAGTGAGAGAGTCGCATCCAAATCAGGCATATGGTGAAGAACCCGACTAACAACAATGCAATCAAACTCTTGCTCCAAGGGATTTTCCAGTAAATCTTGCTCCAAAAACTGGATATTCTTGATGTCTTGCTGCTCCGCTTTCAAGCGAGCTTGCTCCAGCATTTTCTCCGAAATATCCACCAGTGTTACAGATTGAGTTTGTTTGGCCAGAGGCAAGGCTAATAGCCCAGTCCCTCCACCGAAATCCAAAATTTCTTTGTCTGATAGAAGATCAATCTGTTTCTCGACTGCTTGACAAACCAAGTTTGCAAGGAAGATATTTTTAGGTGAATCAAAAGTTTCTGCTTTGTGGTTAAAATCATGTTTCATATCTTTAGTTTAGCACAAAGTAGCTTGATTGGCTAGAAATTCTCTTTCTTTTCAGGCTTCTCTTCTGATTTTTTCTTCTCCACTTTTTCGCTTGAATCGGTCGCTACCTCTTCCTTTTTATCTCTTTTCTCTTCTTTAATTTTGACGGAAGGAAAGATAAATTCATATTGGCTCTTAGGCGTACGAACCGTCGTCACCAAGTTTGTTTTCTTATTTTGATAACTCACCTGACCCAGATTAAAGGCCTGTTCCCCACTTTCTTGCTCAACCTTATCTTTGGTTCGCTTGGCCATGGCAAAAGCAACCAACTTTTCTTTATTTAAAGCATAGTCTTGATAGTGGGCGACTTGTCGATTCAAGTAAAATTGTAACAAAAGACTAAAGATGGCTGCCATAGTGACTGCATAGATGAGAACACCTGCCTTAACTTTTTTCTTTTTCCACACGATAGATAAATTCCCTTTCTAAGCCTTTTTGGAACTGGAAACGAAAGCGAACCACTTGATTGTCCTCTGTAATCTGTGCGGATTTGAGGCCATAAACCATCGGCTGATAACCCCGTCCACTGGCATCTGTTTTACGAAAATCGTCTGACTTGGACTTACCGATAGCGATGTCCTTGCCATCTTGCTTCATATAAATGCGATTGCCTTCCACTTTTTCAAACTGCGAACAGTCTAATTCTGCCTCCAACTGGTCCACAAACAAGAGCCACTCTTTTTGCTCGCTTTGTTGCTGGTAGCGAACTTCTGAAATGAGGAGCTGACTCATGGCTTGAAAGAGAAGTAAACTTCCACTGATGACAACCAGGGCAATCAGGGATTCTAACAGGGTAAAAGCCTTGACCTTATGGCTCTTTGATAGCCAACAACTGTTCTGAACCATGATAAACCTCCAATCCCTTTTCACTAGAAAACACCTGAATCTCAACTCCATTTATGTTTACCTGATTTTGACCTGTCTGCAAGGCCATCTTAGCTACCCTCAAGACTTCTTCCTTTTGCAAGATTTTTGCTTCTTCTTGCCTATTCTTTTGAATTTGTCCCAAAAGGAGGGTCGCAATGCTGGCAAAGATAGCTAGAGCGACTACTGCTTCCAGTAAAATCACTGCCCTAATTTTTTGTTTCCTTAATGCGTTTAATTTTTCCATTTCCTAAATATAATTGATAGCGAATCGCTCCTTTACTGGTCTGAAATTCAACCTTAGCCAGAGACGAATTGCCTCCAGCTCGGTCAAATGTAATACTTTGGTCTGATGGTGCCTGAATCCCTTTGGGGACTATCAACTTTTGACTGCCATTGCTAATCGTCTGCCCATCTAAGTTCAGACTAGTCTTTTGCTGACTGGCTACACTGCGTTTTTGAGTTTCCCGATAAAGTTCTTCAAACTCCATAAAGAAAATCTGCTCCTCTACCGCCGCAAAAGTAGACTGGACAGAGCCTGACAAACCCAAGGCAAGGATACTCACAAGTCCCAAAACCAAGAGACTTTCAAGCATGGTAAAGGCCTTAATCCGCGACCGTTTGAGTCTTATTTTGTTTTTCATGATATTCTTTATAAGCTTTAGCCTGTTCTTCTGTGATTCTCCCATCTGCTTGTAACTTACTTAGGCTAGCATCTTCATTTTTTTCCAAACTATAAAGCTCTGCCTGGCTTTCCACCACCTTAACAACAGCAGCTTTTCCTTTGTCGTTGACTGCTTCTTTTTGCTTGGTCAGATTAGGTACAAAGAGCAAGAGAAGCACACTGATGATGAGCAAGACCACCAACATCTCTACAAGTGTGAAAGCTTTAACCTTAGCTTTTTTCAAGAATGTCATCATTTTTTTCATTTTAAAAATTTACCTCCATATTTTGATACATGGGCATGAGCATTGCCGCATAAAGTAAAACGATAATCAGAGCCACAAAGATAAAGACCAGTGGCTGCACCAGATTCATGGTGCGATTGACTCGGGTAAAAAAGGCTTCCCAAGTTTTTTCAGCATAGATTTCCAACTCACTCCCCAGCTTAGACTTGACTTCCCCATACTCGATGATGAGATTCAACTCCTTTTTAAAGAAAGTATAGGTTCCTATAGTCTGAGAAAATTCCTGACCATTTTGTAGGGCTTGAGCCAAATCTCGACCGATTTCTTTAAAGAGTTGGGAACCTTGTTCCTGCATGATCTGAAAAATCTGCATCAGCTCCATTCCCTGCGAAATCATATTCCCCCATTCACGCGCATAATAGGCTGTCAAATAGGTCTGCACAAATATTCCAAAGAAAGGAATGCGTGCTAGGATAGAAAAAACTCGCATCTTAGAACTTCTTTTATAAAAAGTTAGTGCTAAAAGGGCAAGTATGGAAACAAACCCTACCATTCCTAGAAAAATTTGTGGCAGATTGCCGATAATTTGGGTGGCAATATTGCTACTATCCAGTTGTGGTAGTAGGTAGTTCCGTAGCCCCAGCATAATTAAGAGAAGAAATCCCAGCAAAATCAAAGGATAGGTCGCTACTTCAATTAATTTTTTCTTGACCTTGGTCAGATTGTCCAGATATTCTTCTATCTTTCCCAAACTCAGGTGAAGATTGCCATGGACTTCCGCTAGGGATAACTGAGTGACAATAGCACTTGAAAATCCCAAACTTTCCATCATTTCTGAGAATGATTTCCCCTGAGACAAGCCCGTGCGCATCTGAGTCACACACTGCTTGTCCAACAAAGCACTCCTATCTAAAAAGGAAATGGTCTCCACCAGATGAAAACCACTGGAAAAGAGATTGTTAAACAAGGTGATGATATTTTTTTGCTTAGCTGTAGCTAATTTTTTCCGTTTCAGCCTGAAGACTTGTGATATGTCCATCTTCAAGAAGCTGGTCAATCTGCTCATTCCAGCTAGTTGGCTGGTGTTCTTGATAGCCTTTGTTCGCAAAGTCAACGATTCCTCCTCCCCCGATTAATCTCTGATAGCAGACTCCCTGCAGAACGACTGCTAATTCCTCCTCACTCACACCCAACTCCAGCAGGCGCTCATAAACACCTCGAATACTCTTGGCGTGAATGGTTGAAAAGACTGTCGCCCCTGTCAAACTAGCTCTGACCACTGCACGCGCCGTTTCGCTGTCACGAATTTCTCCGATAATCAAGAGATCAGGACGATGCCGTAGGGAAAGCTTAATCAGATTTTCATAGGTCAGTCCGATTGCTTCATTTAGCTGTAACTGGAGCATGTTGTCCTGCTTGATTTCGACAGGATCTTCAATGGACATAACTTGCTGTCCTTTAAAGAGAGATTTAGCCAATTCATGCATCAAGGTTGTCTTGCCACTGCCGACTGGGCCAGCAAAAAGATAAAGTCCCCGTTGCCTGTACTGCTTGCCCAATTCATCAATATCCTGAAACCAAAAATGCAAATCCTGCTCCTCATCATGCAACAAACGAATAACTAAACTCTCATGCCCTCTATAATCGCCTACAGTAGATAGACGTAGAGACGCCATCTTCTGGTCATAGGCATAATCACAGGAACCAAGTTGACTACGTCTCTTTTCTCCAACATTCATACCCGCCACAAACTTAAAGTGACTGATGACGGCCGCAAATTTTTCAAAATCATAACAACCGATTTTACAGCGCTCGTCTCCTACCCTCATATGAAGCTCATAGGCGTCTAACTTGGGGACAAAATAAATGTCTTGCGCTCCTTTTTTCCGGGCTGAACGAATGATTTCTTGTGCAATTTCTTGAACCATACTTACCTCCTCACCTATACTATTCGCAAAGATTTGGAAAAATAAAAAAAGCAACTCCCAAAAAGTTACTTTTTCTCTATTTTAATTTCATACGGCAAGAACGGTGCCTTTCCTTACCTGTTTGTTTTTCATAGCCTGGACGTAATTTTTCATCTGGAATAACCTGCTCATCCTGCAAAAGAGCCAAAGAATGGTATTGTTGTAAATACTCGTCACATTCATCACACCAACGTTGGTCTTCTGGATCCCAAAAAATAGTCATCAAGTCACTTCTACTTTTATAAAGAGGGGATTCTTGTTCCAATCTAAACCAGCAAGTTTTGTAGTATTTGAGAGCATCATAATACTGGTCAAATTTTCTACTTGCTACAATATCTTCTTCCCAACCTTCTAAGAACCACCAAGGTTCAAAATCTCCGTACATTTCTATAACACGATACATATTCATTCATTCCTTTGTACCGTATATTATAACCAATTCCGCCAAACAAGGAAAGAAATATGCTCATTTCTTAATTTTTTTGATAAAAAATCCAGCCATCTGATGGATGACTGAATTTCTATTTGCTTATGTTCCAAAATCTTTTTACTACCTAGGCTTCAGAAATATCGTTTTCGATGATGACCTTAATTGCATGGTGGTCTGCTGCCTTACTGAAGACTTCATAGGCTTTTTCAATTTCACTTAGTTTGAAATAGTGAGTTACCAATTTTTCTGGTTCAATCTTATGACTTTCAAGAGCTTTCAACAATTGTGGAGTTGTATTTGTAGATACCAAACCAGTTGTTACATTGATGTTGCGAATCCAAAGTTTATCCAAATCGAATTCGACTGGTTTACCATGTACACCACAGTTGGCAACTGTTCCGTCTACACCGATAATCTTTTGACAGAAATCAAATGTTGCAGGAATACCAACAGCTTCGATAGCGACATCCACACCACGACCATCTGTCAAATCATAAATTTCCTTAATGGCTTTTTCAGGGTCTGAAGAATTAACCTTGTGAGTCGCACCAAATGATACAGCAGTTTCCAAGCGGTTATCATCTAGGTCTACCATAATCAATTTAGCTGGTGAGTAGAATTGAGCTGTCAAGAGAGCAGCCAATCCAACAGGTCCTGAACCAATAATCGCTACGCTGCAACCAGGTTCTACTTTCCCTTTTAAGACACCAATTTCATATCCAGTAGGTAGAATGTCTGATAGCATAACCAAGGCTTCATCTGACAAATCTTCTGGAGTATGGTAAAGAGTATTATCTGCATGAGGGACACGTAGATATTCAGCCTGCATACCATCAATTAAGTGACCGAAAATCCAGCCCCCTTCGTCTTCACAGTGGGCATAAATTCCTTTTTTACAGTAGTAGCATTTACCACAGGCACAGACACAAGAAATCAAGACTTTGTCGCCTTTTTTGAAATTAGAAACTCCTTCTCCAACTTCTTCAACAATCCCAATCCCTTCGTGACCAAGAATGGTACCACTTTGGCAAGCAGGGACATCCCCTTTGATAATATGGAGGTCTGTTCCACAAATAGTGGTTTTTACGATACGCACAATAGCGTCTGTTGGCTTGCGAATCACTGGTTTGTCAACATCAACAAAAGAAGCAAGTCCAGGTTTAACATAAGTATAGGCTTTCATAAAGCACTCCTCCGTTTTTTTATTTGTATTATTTATAATATAATTGTAAGCCTTTTTATTTACTTGTTCAAGTTATTTTGTGATTTTTTTAACTTTTTTATTTACCAGTAAAGTACCATACATAAAAAAGCAGAAGCTAGTCTCTAACTTCTGCCTTCTCTCTTATGCTTGATATCGTTTCACACCATCTAGATAGGTTGCTACCAATTCCAAATCTTTATCTAATACAATAAAGTCAGCGTCATAGCCTTCACGGATTTGTCCACAAACATCGTCAATATTAACAGATTTTGCTGGGTTAAGGCTAGCCATCATGACCGCTTCGTGTGGATTTGCAATACCCCACTCGACTACATTTCTCATACCATCTTTAAGTTTGAGGATAGAACCTGCCAAATTACCAGTAGATTTGAGACGTGCAGTTCCATTTGCTACTACAACAGGGAATTCTCCCAACATATAGTCACCGTCTTCAAGCCCACCAGCTGTCATACAGTCCGTAATAAGAGCGATGTTTTCTGTCCCCTTTTGCTTAAGTAAAATCTCACAAGCTTTTGGATCTACGTGATAACCATCACAAATCAATTCTGCGTAAGTATGTGGGAGCTCATACATAGCTCCTACCATACCGAGTTCGCGGTGTGTTAAACCACGCATCCCATTATAGGCATGTACCCATACACTAGCTCCAGCATCAACTGCCTTCTTAGCTTGTTCAAATGTCGCATCTGAGTGTCCAAGTGCAACTGTCACACCCTCACCTGTAATAGTACGTACAAAATCTTCCACCCCATCACGTTCTGGTGCAATAGCGATTTTATTTAGCATCCCTTTTGCAGCATCCTGCCAAGAATGAAACTCCTCAACACCCGGGTCTCTCATATAAGTTGGATTTTGTGCCCCCTTAAAAGTTTCTGTGAAATATGGACCTTCATAATAAATCCCACGAATCTTAGCACCTGTTGCTTCTTTATAATGGTTTCCAAGATTTTCAGTGACTGCAAGCAATTGCTCATAAGTGGCTGTTAAAGTTGTGGGCAAGAAACTGGTAACACCGGTACTAAGAAGTCCTTCACTCATAGTGTGCAATGTACCTTCAATGTTGTTGTCCATCACATCTACACCTGCATATCCATGAATATGAGTATCCACAAGACCTGGTGCAATGCTATAACCAGTATAGTCAAGAACCTCTGCTCCTTCAGGAATTTGATCCACATGTTTCCCAAATTTACCATCAATAAGTTCTAAGTACCCACCACGACGAATGCCAAATGGATAGAAAAACTGATCCGCTTTAACGTAATTAGGCATAATAATGACCTCCTTAAAAGATTACTTTTGATATTTATTATGTCAATTACATTATAAACTTTTCTGATTCATTTGTAAATGGTATAGACCTATTTTCTAGAGATATTTTAAAAGAGCTGGATTTCTCCAACTCTTCTCTTTTTAATACAAGTTATTTTGATTTGACCGGCTTGTCTTGAGCTGTTTGCAAGGCTGTGGCAATGGTCTCTGCATACAATTTAGCTCCGGCTTCAATTTTACTAGTGTCACTTCCGAAATGGACTTGGTCTGTTCCTGCCCAGATTTCTGGATGTTCCTTAGCAACTTGATTCCAATCAGCAATGGTGATATAAGGAGTCTTCTCTGCCAATTCTCTCATGTAGGTAGCAGCCTTCTCAACGATTGCATAGGTCTCTTTTGTTTTATCTCCTTCATAAGGTGTCACCAAAATCATATGGTGTCCCTTAGGAAGATTTTTCACGATACTATCCCAATCTTCCTTGTAATTTTCAGGATTATTTACCCCAGTCGCAATGACCACCACCTTTGGTAGAAATTTATTCTGGCTATTGTTGAGCATGATTTCATTGGCGGTCTTGGTTGTTCTGCTGACCTGCGCGTTAATCTGTGCTCCAGGAAGGGCTGTCTGTAGGGCTGTATTTGCCCTTAAAGCCACCGAGTCACCAATTAACATAGTGCCATCAGCAATCCCCAAACTATTTGCATCTGCCCGTTCTGTCATCACCTTGGTTTGGCTAATATTTGTTGCAGCTTGCTTCAAACCATTGACAGTCAAATCTGTCTCAAAAGCTCCCACTTGTGGTGCCAACAAAGTCACTAAGAAGACAATGAAGGCTAAGATTCCTGTACTTGTTGCAAGAATTGCGTGAATATAAGGCAGGGGACGAAGAGTTTGTAAAACAGGTGTGTTCTTGCCTGCAATCCAAGGTTCCAATACATAAAATGAAAGACTGGCAAATCCATAAGAACAAATCAAAGTCAGTAACACAGCAAAAAGATTTGAGGTCAACTGTGAGAAAATGATATAAAAAGGCCAATGGAAGAGATAAACTGCATAGCTAGTATCTGCTAAAAAGCTGATAATCTTTGGCTCCTGCATGTTAGGAGTCTTTTCATGTAAGACACGCGCCACCAGAATCATAGCAAGGGCTGCAAGACTGGCAAGCAAGAAGCCCATAAGATAAGCAAAGAGATAGGTAAATTTGACAAAGAAGGTCAAAATGAGTAAGAAGCCAAAACCTCCTGCAAAAATCAACAGGGTCTTTCGTAAATCCCAGATTTTATCCAACTGCTTAACTAGGGAAGTCGTCTGACGAACGCCTACGATAGTTGCTAACACACTTCCCAAAAAGAATGGATAGACATGAGTTAAACTGGAGAAATAAACAGAGGAATAAGAGGTCACTAGAAAACTACCAATAAACATGGAGAAGAAGCTAATTAAAAAGGCAGCAGCTGATAAGAGAAAAACCATCCCCTTCAACTGACCATTGGATTTAGCCTGTTTGGATAAGAACCAAACTGCCAATCCCCATAGAATATAGTAGTGAACCTCAACTGCCAAACTCCAATTATGAACAAACAAATGGGGAATAAACTGAGATTCATAACTCCCACCTGTTAGGAGTTCATAGAAGTTGGTCATAAAGCCTAAAACACCCGCAATCTGACCCCCAATTCCAGCCACATAATCTTGCCGAACTAGAAAAGTAAAGGGCATGGTTACCAAGACCATCAAAACCACAGGTGGCACAATCCGATAAAAACGTCTCCTAAAAAATCCTATCAAGTCAATCTCGTGATTTTTAGAAAATTCTTCGATAAGTAGAGCCGTAATCAGAAAGCCTGAAAATGTGAAAAAGACATCCACCCCGAAAAATCCTCCAGGAAAGATGGTCTGAAAGAAGTGATATAAGAGTACCAGTAGTAAACCAGTAATCCTAATCAAGGAAAACCATTTAATGCGCATACGAGTTTATTCTCCCTTTCATTATACACTTTATTCTATCAAAAAAAGAAGAAAAATCCCAAGAGAAAACTTAGGATTTTTAGCTTATATCAATTCCATTTTAGAAATTACGGCCTGACTTATTGTAGCCATATTTTTCCACAAAATACTCACGGAATTCCAAGAGATTGTCATCCATAATGGCTTGTCGAACTTGCTTCATCAGGTTAAGCAAGAAGTAAAGATTGTGGTAGCTAGTCAAGCGGATACCAAAGGTTTCATCAGCCTTGAGCAGGTGACGAAGATAAGCGCGTGTATAGTTCTTACATGTGTAGCAATCACATTCAGGATCCAGTGGTGTAAAGTCCTCAGCAAACTGGGCATTTTTGACAACCAAACGTCCCTGACTGGTCATACAAGTCCCATTACGAGCGATACGAGTCGGTAAAACACAGTCAAACATATCTACACCACGAATCACCCCATCAATCAAGCTATCTGGCGCTCCGACACCCATCAAATAGCGAGGTTTGTTTTCAGGCAGCAGTTGAGTTGTAAAGTCCAAGACAGCATTCATCTCTTCGTGGGTTTCTCCCACTGCCAAGCCACCGATAGAGTAGCCTGGAAAATCCATGCTGACAAGGTCATGAGCTGATTGGCGACGCAGGTCTTCAAATCCAGCCCCCTGCACAATTCCAAACAAGCCTTGGTCATGTGGACGACGATGAGCTTTCAAACCACGCTCAGCCCAACGGCTGGTACGCTCGATTGATTTCTTAACGTAGTCGTATGGTTGATAAAACTGAGGACATTCATCAAAAGACATCATGATGTCTGAACCCAGATTGTTCTGAATAGAGATGGCTTTTTCTGGTGATAGGAACATCTTAGAACCATTGAGATGGTTTTTAAAGGTTACCCCTTCTTCTGTGATATTGCGACTATCTGCTAGAGAATAGACCTGGAAACCACCACTATCTGTCAAAATAGGCTGGTCCCAGTTCATAAACTTATGAAGACCGCCTGCGCGTGCGATGAGTTCATCTCCAGGGCGAAGCCAGAGATGATAGGTGTTTGATAGGATAATTCCCGAACCCATCTCCTTCAATTCTTCAGGTGACTGAGTTTTGACAGTGGCTTGAGTTCCAACTGGCATAAACATAGGCGTCGGGAAGGTACCGTGGGGAGTGATGATTTCTCCCAGACGAGCTCCTGTGTGTTTTTCTTTCTTAATCAAACGATATTTGATTGGTGAATCTGACATTTTTTACCTCCGAAGCTGGGAAAGACAGTCCCAGTTCATACTTTGTGCCCAAGGGCATACTGTATGATTTTATCAAAAAAAGCCGGAACTGTCACGAACTATGGTATAATGAGAGAATGAAATACCCAAAAATTGATTTAAAAACCATTCGTCTGCAGGCCAGACAATTTCAGGCTGAAAATCCCCGCCTCTTTCTCGTCTATCTCTTACCTAGCATGCTGGTCATCTTGTCTGGCTTCCTCAATCCCTTAGAGCGCATTAACGAGAGTGTTTTAGAACAACCCTTTTTAAGCGTGTTTGGCCATGTATTCCAAGCCTACCTTTTTCCGCTATTAGTCTCCTTTATCGGAGCTATTCTTCTAACCAGTTCAGTCTATACAACCCTAAAACTCATCAAGAATCCAGATACAGAACTATCCGTCAAAAATAGTCTTACTCTCTTTAACGAAGTACACTTTTCACAGACCTTTTTGACTCTACTTCTCAAACGTTTCTATCTCTTCTTATGGAGCATTCCTAGTTTGCTTGGGATTTACCTCCCTTTTTACAGTAGCTTTCTAGCAAAGAAATTCGTTGCAATCCATCCTGAATTTCCCAATCTAGATCTCTCGTCAGTTGAAACGGAGCGTTTCCTCATGACCTTTGGTCTCTATTTTCTAGCAAGTATCCTCTTGATGATTGTCGGAAATAGTCTCTATATTCCACAATACTATGCTTATTCACAGGTAGAATTTCTCCTCTGTGACACCCTAGACTTAGGACAAGCTAAACCAGGGCAAATACTTAAAACCTGCCGTTTCTTAATGAAAGGTTACAAATTTCAGCGCTTTGTCCTAGACTTACAACTCCTTCCTTGGTATTTCCTCAATTGGATTACCTTTGGAATTGCTAGTTTCTCACTCCTACCCTACATTCAAATCAATAAAATAATTTTTTACCGAGCAGTATTGGCTCGAAAACGTCCAAAAGCTTGAAGGTTTTCCCTCAAGCTTTTTTCTATCAATGAATTTCTCCGCCTACCAACTTGAGATCCTGATCTCCATGTTCGATAATGGCGCCGATTGCTGCTTCTATCCCTCGCCTAATATCCACTAAACTCATAGCTGGAGTGGTCGGTCGATTCACCACCTGTTCCATCATATAAGGAATATGCATAAAACCTGCCTTAACATGTGGAAATTTATTTTCTACCAAATAGAGTGCCTGATACATCAAATGATTGCAGACAAAAGTCCCTGCAGTATTGGAAACAGAGGCCGGCAAGCCCTCTTTTTTTATAGCTTGAACCATCGCTTTAATCGGCAGACTACTAAAGTAGGCCGGAGCACCGTCTGGGCGAATGGGAAGGTCAATCGGTTGATTACCCTCATTATCAGGAATCCGTGCATCATCTTGATTAATAGCTACTCGCTCAGGTGTCAAGCTAGATCTTCCACCCGCTTGCCCGATACAAAGGACAAAGTCCGGTTGATAGCGGTTCATCTCTTCTTCCAATACTTGGGCCGATTTGTGAAAGACTGTCGGTACTTCTAGCCAACGAACCTCAGCACCATGGATTTCAGCTGGTAAACCTTTAATAGCCTCCAAAGCTGGATTGACCTTTTCCCCTCCAAAGGGCTCAAAACCTGTCACTAATACTTTCATTTCTAACTCCTCAAAACCAATTCAATGAGACTTTTTCTTAAATCAAGTATAACATATTTCCCTTATTCTGGAGTGAAAAGGACTAGAGAGACTAAGATTGACCTTTGAACTTATTTAAAGAGTAAAATACTGATCAAGGCCAAAATAGCTGGTCCGCCTTGCTTTAAAATAATTTTTTTATCTGCTGTGAGAGAGCCATAAGCCGCCGCTCCAATCACAAATAAAACAAAAATAGTCACAATTTCTAAATTCTGTGAGAAATAAATTCCATACAAGAGAAAGACTCCTAGCAAAGCATTATAAATCCCTTGATTTTTAAACAATGAAGTTACTGACGGACGAGCCAGTTCTTCCTTGTCCATGTTAAAGACACGACTAGTCGCATCTGATTGCGTTGCAATACTTTCCAAATAAAAAATGTAAAAATGCTCCAAAGCAACGATTGTTGCTAAAATGATTGTAATAATTGACATCTATTTCTCCTTAAATTTCTATATTTTCAATGCCCAAAACCAATTTATTTAATAAACGGCTGAGTTCTGTTCTTTCAGACTCTGTTAAGATACTTTCCATCTCTTCCTTAACCTTGATATGTTTCAGAGGGGGATTCACCACTAACTGCTCCTTGGCATACTTCGTAGCCTCTACCAACACTTCTCGCTGATTTTCAGGATTACGATGACGCTCCACTAAACCTTCCTTTTCCAGAATTTTGAAATGTCGGGTCAAAGCAGCCTGATCAATCTTCAAACGCTCCTGAACTCCCATTTGATTACAGGGAGAATTCTCCAGCAAAAACAGTAAAATCTGATACCGTGTCAAACTAATCCCAAGTCTTTTTTCAAACAATTGCGTACTCGCTTGCTCAGACAAGCGGAGTTGATACAGTAAATCTTGAATCTCTATCATTTCTTTCTCCTTTCTATTGATTCATCAATACTTGACTAATCAATTATAATATAAAGTAAAATAGATTGCAAGAATGTTGCTTAACTCATTACAAGATGGTAACTTTCCATTTTCCATTCATATTGATACTCAATGAAAATCAAAGAGCAAACTAGGAAGCTAGCCGTAGGTTGCTCAAAGCACAGCTTTGAGGTTGTAGTTAAAACTGACGTGGTTTGAAGAGATTTTCGAAGAGTATGACAAAGAAAAAACGAACGAGACTCGCTTCCTATCACGAAAGCTATATCTCATTCGTCAAAATGATATTACAAAGTCTGGTTTATCCATTCATTGAAACGTGAACGTGGTCATAGTGGTTTTCTGTCACGCTACCACGGTCTGGCATTGGGTTCCAAGTATTAGCTGGTCCATATTTGCTATCGAATGGAGCATAGAAACGTTGTTTCCAGATGATATAACTAATACCACGGCTAGCCATATTTTGAATAGCGTATTCCGCAATCTTATCCCCTAGTTCTGAGCTTTCTGGCACCATAAAATCGATAGCCAAACCTTTTCCATGATCTCCACTGTCTCCTGGACGGTAACCACTAAAGGATGTGATGCCAAACAAGTTGGCAATTTCTTCTTTAAAGGCAGCTGTTTGTGGTTGAAGGCCTGCATTTTCAGATTTCGCTACTGCAAGTCCAGCATAATCGGGCGCTGCTGGAGCTGTGTAAGTTGTTGAAATTATTTTCGTCTCTTCTGGTTGATAAGTAGAAACTGTTGGTGCAGCTTCACTTGACGAGACTTCTTTTTCTTCTACTGGAGTTGTAGTTGTTTCTACCGTTGATTCAGCTTGAGGGCCTGTTTGTATTTCCTGCTTCTCAGCTAGAGTCGCTGCTCGAGGAGCTTCTTCTGCAATTGCACTGCTTGTTTCGGCTGTTTGCTCCTCTGAAACAGAAGTTCCTGTAGATAGCACGACTTCTTCTGAAGCAGTCACTGTCTCTGTAACTTCTGAACTTGTTGCTACTTCTTTTGTACTTGTAGTTTCTACCGCTTTTGGAGTTTCTGCAATCGGTTGAGAAAGATCTGCAACTTGAACAGTTTGATCATCAACGGTTACTTGATTAGTTGTCAAATCTGCTGTCGCAGTTGTCACTTCCTCACTAGAATCTGCTTGAGGAGTTTGGATTTCAACTTCCGTTACTTCTTCTGCTTCATTGACAGTCGTTGTCAAAACAGTTTCTGGGAAAATCAAGTCCATATTCGTGATTTTATTCAAATTCGCAAGAACTGTGACATCTACACCCAAGGCTTCTGCAATGGTGCTTAAAGTATCACCATACTGAACTGTATAACTTGTTTTGTTGTCCGTTTTAGTCAAATCGTTTTGGATTTGCTCAACACTACGTGCAGTCCAAAGAACTTCTTCTGCTTGAGTTACCAATACTGGGGCAAATGACAAAGCTACTGTTGAAGCTAATAATATTCTTTTCTTCATTCTTTCAAATTCCTTTCAAATGAGTACCTGTCTATCATAACACAAAAAGAGCAGAAAAAAAGCCCTCTCGGGCCTATTTAACAGAACTGTCTATTCCTTGTAACAAACTCAGTTACTTGAAATAGTTTGTTAGGTCTCTGTCACAAAACTGACACAATCTTTTTATCGCTCAACCTTAAAAAAACGGGAAATATCTGCTAACGCTTGAATCCTGTGATTGCCTTCATAAGACGACTCTAAAAAGTTAAGACTTTGAATCCCACTATTCTGGGCAAATTCCACATCCAGAGTCCGATCCCCTATATAATAGGTTTTCTCAGGATCCAACTGATACTTGTCTAACAGATAGGTAGCCGCTTCCGGATTAGGCTTGCGTGCAAAGCCACTCTGACTGGTTAGAATCTCTGTAAAATAAGATTCCAAACCCAAGTCTCTGAGAATGGTAAGAGCATTGTCTCCCTTATGAGTGTAAACAAACTGCTGAATTCCTGATTCCTCTGCCCAAGCTAGCACATCACGCGCACCTGGCATTAAGACTACCTGAGCATTCTTCTCAGCCAGACTCTGAGCACGCACCTGATTTAGCACTTCCACATCCAGTTTTCTCTCTTCCGCCACCTGCACAAGCAAATCCTGCACCGAATACTTGAGGATAAACTCTCTCACCTGCTCCTTATCATAAGGAATAGAAAACTGAGCAAAAGTTTCCTCAATCCCTGACAAAATTGCTTCGTAAGAGTCCAATAAAGTCCCGTCTAAATCCCAAATAAAAGCTGTTTTTTGCATTTCCTATCCTTTCAATCTCATATAGCGCTGGTAACGATAGCGTAGAAATAACCAGCGAAAACCATTATCCAAAAGGGTTCCGGCCCAAATACCGGGCAAGCCCCAACCAAGCACAATCCCCATCAGATATCCTGTTCCAATGCGGATACACCACATTCCTATACTTGTCGCATAAAAGGGAAGCCGAGCATTGCCCAAACCCTGCCAGACTGCTGTATAGATGACTGTTCCTATCGTCATAGGAGTACCAAGTAGTGAAAACAGTGTCACTAGGACACTAGCCTCAACCGCTAGAGGATCAGTTGTATAGAGATGAGTGAGTGGTATACCCAAAGCATAGATACTGAAGGTCAAGGGTAACATGAGGACCAGAGAGAGCCAAAAGGTTTGCTTGCTCAAACTAGCGACTCTTTTCCAATCATCTTCTCCAACCGCTCGAGCCACTTGTATGACTGTTGCTGTAGCCACACCAAAGGCAGGCATATAGTTAAACTGGGTCAAGACTTCTCCGACTGCATTCCCAGCCACTGCCTCTGTTCCAAAAGAAACGACCAAGGCAATGATAACGACATCACCAGCCCGCATCATGAGACGTTCTCCAGCTGCTGGTAAAGCCAAGGTCAACAGTTCCTTATCTAAACCAAAAGTTGGCTTCGCATAAGGCAGTTTTAATTGTGACCATAAAATCACAAGACCTACCAAACGAGACAGAATTGTCCCCCAAGCAACACCAGCTATTCCCATATCAAGAACAAAAATAGCTAGACTTGAAAAAAGAATATTCAAGGCATTTGACAAGAGACTAACATAAAGAGGTAAACGTGGGTTATGCGTTGCACGAATCAAGGCTCCCAGACTAGTCATCAACCCCAAGAGAACAATCGACCCTCCTACCAAAGATAAGTAGAGTCCACCACTCTCAGCTACATCTCTCTCCGTCCCCAAAAGTCCTATCATCTCTTTCCCAGCGAAGATGGACAAAGCTCCTAAAAGGAAACTTAATAGTAAGGTAATCTTCAAGGCCTCAGTCACATGATAGGCTAGCTTAGACTGATCCTTCTGCCCCAAACTTTTTGAAATAACACTGGAAATAGCAGCTCCCAGAGCGATGAAAATCGCCTGATAAATCGTAATAATATTACCAGCTACTGATACACCCGAAATAGCTATCAAGCCCAAGTGGGCTACCAGATAACTGTCCACCATCCCCATGAGCATCTGCAAAAAGTTTTCGCCCATAGCTGGCAAGGCAATATTAAGAATGTCTTTATTTTTCTTAAACAATCCTTCCTCCTGATGAAAAGAAACTCAGTTGGTTTCCCAACCGAGTTTACTCCCTCTGTCTTAAAGTCCTAGATAAGCCTCAACCGCTGCTTGCATATCAGCAGCTGCCACTGTTGTCTTGTGACGAACTGGAGCTGTTTCAAGGCCATCAACCGCTGGTGGCACTGCCACTCCTGAAATGTCATGTAATTGAGCCAAGGCTTCAAAGTCAGTTAAGCCTGCTTTTCCTGTTACCGCTTCTACTGCAACTACTGGGAACTTGTATGGACTAGCTGTTGAAGCAATCACTGTCTTAGTCGCATCGCCAGTAGCAGCTTGGTATTTCTTATAAACTGCTGAGGCAACCGCCGTATGTGGATCCTCGATATAAGAATCTGACTCATAAACACGCTTGATTTCTACCGCTGTTTCTTCCTCAGTCGCATATTCTGCTGCAAAGAGTTCAAGAATCTCTTCATCAAAATTAGTCAACTCATATTGACCTTGGCTATTCAAAGCATTCATGAGTTCTGCTGTCTTAACCGCATCATTACCCAAAAGATGGAAAATCAAACGTTCCAAGTTTGAAGATACCAAAATATCCATAGATGGACTAGTTGTTACCTTAAACTCACGCTTCTTGTCGTAAACACGTGTCTTGAAGAAATCTGTCAAAACATTGTTGTCATTTGAAGCACAGATTAATTTACCAACTGGCAGACCAATTTGCTTAGCATAAAAGGCAGCCAAGATATTTCCAAAGTTTCCTGTTGGTACGGTAAAGTTGACCTTATCACCAGACACAATCTCACCAGTCTTGACCAACTGAGCGTAAGCATAAACATAGTAGACAATTTGTGGCACCAAACGGCCAATATTCATAGAGTTAGCCGATGAAAATTGCAACTTGTTGGCCGCTAATCTTTCACGAAGAGCCACATCGTTAAACATATGCTTGACGTTAGTTTGCGCATCATCAAAGTTACCATCAATAGCGATAACATGAGTATTGTCGCCAGTCTGAGTGGTCATTTGCAACTCTTGTACCTTGCTGACACCATCCTTTGGATAAAAGACGATAATCTCAGTACCAGGAACATCCGCAAACCCTGCCATAGCAGCTTTCCCAGTATCACCAGATGTCGCTGTTAAGATGACAATCTTGTTCTCCAAACCATGCTTCTTAGCAGCTGTTGTCATAAAGTATGGCAAAATAGACAAGGCCATATCCTTAAAAGCAATTGTTGAACCATGGAAGAGTTCCAAATTGTATTGTCCATCTAATTTCACTAATGGTGCGATAGCTGGAGTATCAAACTTGCTATCGTAGGCATTATTGATACAGTAGTCCAACTCTTCAGCTGTAAAGTCATCTAAAAATGCTGACAAAACAAGCTTAGCAACTTCCTGATAAGAAGCATCTTTCAATTTGTCAAAGTCCAAATCTACTTTTGGATAAGTAAGCGGTGTAAATAAACCGCCGTCCGTCGCCAAACCTTGCAAAATAGCTTGGCTGGCAGTTACTGTATTGTTGGCATCACGCGTTGATTGATAAACTAATGTCATTACTCTCTATCCTTTATCTATAGTCTTTTCCATTATATCATGATTTTTCAGAAAATTCTCCCCTTATAAGAGAAATTATAGGCTCAATTCTTCTTTCAAAGGCTGTAAGTAGGTCATTTCTTGCTTATTTCTCATCTTCAGACCTTCCTCAGCTAACAGAAGTAAGTCTTTGGAAATTTCAATAATCGCAGTTTCTTCCTCATCTGTAAGCTTCTTCTTAGAAAATTGTCGTCTTAAAAACTTATAATTTCGTCCAAATTCTTTAAAGAAAGGTGCTGTTTCTAAGTAAGCTTCTAACTTATCTAAATTAACTAATAATCCCAAGTGAAGGGCGGCAGAAGCGAAGGTTTTATCTAGAGGCTGAGTACACACACTACGAAACTCAACTGTTCCGCGAGTCGTTAAGTCCTGGTATTGATAACTACGATGGGTTTCAAAATCCTTCTCTTGAGGATAAATAAGCACCTCATCCCCATTAAGTGCATATGCTTGGATTTCAGGCGTAGCCAAATAGTCCCTTGCCTGAATCGGATAAAAATAATAGGTTTGTTCATCACGTTCCGCAGTAAAAATCGCAGAATGATTTAGATAGGCAAAAAAATCCTCCTCATCATCAAAGAGTCTAGCATTGACACCGACATTCTCTGGATAGATGCCATGCATCGATTCTTCCCAGAAAATATCCCTTGCAATTTTCGTATCCCAATCAGCACCCGAAAACTCAGAGTTTGCAAATAAATAAGCCTTAGCTGCTTCAATTTGGGTAAAAGCATTAATCACCCGTAGGTAGTTAGACTTTGAAACATCCAGCTGGACCTGACTCCCGCAGATAAAAGCACCATATTCAGGGAAATGATGTAAGTCTGATTTAGTAATATTTCTACTCAAATTCAAATAATCCATCAACATCTGATAGCGTGGATAAGCCACTGGACAATTCTCATTTTTATCCCAGTCAGGATGAATACCACAGCCAACAATAGCATGGTTTGATTCAGCTAACTTTTTCTGAATTACATCCATATAATTGTTGAAACGATTTTCGATCTCTTGAATCGTTTCAGCCTTGCCAAATGCAAACTCAATCGTAGTATAGGAAACTTCAAATAAAATAGCATCCTGACTTACTGGATCTACTAACTGGATAGGATTCCCAAAATCATCTACCTTTTCGATAGTAAAATCAAAAGAAGAAACTAAATATCGGAATAAGTGCTTGGTAACTTCAACATCTGTAGCAGCTCCTTCCAAGTTTACAACAGGATATTCCAGCTCAATCCCGACAAACAATTCAGGATTTTCTTTAATATTTTTCAAATATCGATGTTTTAATAAATCGATAGAACGAGACATACTTCCCTACACTTTCATAATCTAAATAAATTTTGAATAACTATTATACCAAAAATAATATAAAAAGGAACGAAGATTTACAACGTTCCTTAATGCTATACTATACCGGCGGCCGGGGTCGAACCGGCACGTCCTTGCGGACACTGGATTTTGAGTCCAGCGCGTCTGCCAATTCCGCCACGCCGGCAAATAGTAACTGGGGTAGCTGGATTCGAACCAACGCATGAGGGAGTCAAAGTCCCTTGCCTTACCGCTTGGCTATACCCCAATAATATAAAATAGGCGAGTGATGGGGATCGAACCCACGCATGCCAGAGCCACAATCTGGTGTGTTAACCACTTCACCACACCCGCCATAATTCTATTAACACGGGCAGTAGGAATTGAACCCACACTGAAGGTTTTGGAGACCTTAGTTCTACCTTTAAACTATGCCCGTAAAATGGAAGGGGAGGGATTCGAACCCCCGAACCCGAAGGAGCGGATTTACAGTCCGCCGCGTTTAGCCTCTTCGCTACCCTTCCAAAATATATAAATGGCGCGAGACGGAATCGAACCGCCGACACATGGAGCTTCAATCCATTGCTCTACCAACTGAGCTACCGAGCCTTATTGCGGGAGCAGGATTTGAACCTACGACCTTCGGGTTATGAGCCCGACGAGCTACCGAGCTGCTCCATCCCGCGCTAATACAAAAGGAGGATGTGGGATTCGAACCCACGCACGCTTTTACACGCCTGACGGTTTTCAAGACCGTTCCCTTCAGCCGGACTTGGGTAATCCTCCAAAATAGTTTATACGGGAATAAACCCGTGTCCTCTTAGCGAACAGATAATATTACAATTCTCTAGTAATGGACTAAACACTATGGGCACGAGTGGACTCGAACCACCGACCTCACGCTTATCAGGCGTGCGCTCTAACCACCTGAGCTACGCGCCCAAGTCAAAAACTTGGTACAAAGAACAAAGTTCAAAGCGGGTGACGAGAATCGAACTCGCGACAACAGCTTGGAAGGCTGTAGTTTTACCACTAAACTACACCCGCTAAAATGGGAGTTAACGGGATCGA